>JAUUZB010000047.1 GCA_030590185.1 Deltaproteobacteria bacterium | reverse complement strand
GGCCACCACTCAGAGGTGCTGATCACTTCGGCGTGCTGCGGCCACCCAGAGCCGTCCAGGGGCCAGACCCGCAGGGTGGTCGGTGGGATCGAGTCCATGATGTAGGAGGTAACCGACCAGAGGTAACCGCCCGCCACGTCCAAGCCACCGACCAGGCCCGACGGGTAGTCGTCGCACAGGGTTTGATAGCCGCTGGAATAGTCGGGTGCGATGGTCTCGACCACCGGGCCCATGCAGGGCTCGGCAATGACGCCCAAGGGGACCCATCCGGCCCACGGGGAGCCGTTGATCGCGGTCTGCACGGTTGCCATGCCCGTGGCGCCCTGGAGCACGCGAAACACCAACCCCCCCGCCGACGATTCGGTGAGCTCCCAGCTCTGGATGGCGAGGGTCGATAGATTGAGGATGCCCACCGCCGCCGGGCCGGCGAGCATCACGCCGCCCTCGATCTCGACCATGGCGGTGACGTCGCCGTGCAGGGGGCCGGTGATCCTCGGGCTCAGCCCCCCTTCGGGCGTGAGGGGGGGCGCGTCCGGCGGCGGCGAAAAGGTGAGGGGCAAGGCGATGTCGCCGGAGGTCAGCAAGTGCCCGGGCCCCCGGTCGAGGCGCAAGGCCGGCATGCGGTCGAACACCCCGGCCAGGGTCATCGGCTCCAGGCCGACGTAGGTGGTCCCGACGTCGCCCGCCAAATAGACGCCGGGCCAAGCGAGCACGAGATCGTTTATCTCCGAGGCCGTGGTGCTCAGCAGCGGCTCTGGGGCGGGCAGACACAGGCCGGTGTAGGAGGTGCATTCCGCCGGTGCGATGAACCGTTCACCCGCCCCGCCTCCGTTCGGCTCGACCGGCGCGCAATCGCTCACCCAGCGGTACTGGCAGCTCGTGCCGGGCTCGCAGGGGATGTCCGGGTCCATCTCGTTGCAGGGGTCGTACCAGCCGTTCTCCGGAATGGTCGGCCAGTTCTCGGCGGGGAATAGCCAGATGCAGGTGCTGTCCGTGGCGATGCAGGGATCCGTTGTCGCAAAGGCGTAGAGGTCGAGTTGGCTGCCGTCGAGCCGGATGAGTCGGTCATCCTCCAGGCTCAAGCGTCGCCCGGTGGCGGAGGAGTAGCCGGTATATTGATTGAGTCGCTCGATCACCGTTCCACTGTCGTCGATTCGAAGCCACTCCAGCCCGGTGGGTTTGAGCCAGGCGACGTTTTGGCCGTGGGCGTCGAGGTCGAAGATTTGGGCGGCGGTGCCGAGGCTGACGAGCTCCCCGGCGGGGACGTGGCTCTCGTTGAGCGCCAGGTAGAACGGGCCGGCGTTTCCCGTCCAATATCCCACCAAGCCGTTTCCATCGGTAGCAAAGACGATGCCGCCGGCGCTGATGGCGAGGTGCTCGATGGTGATCCCGTCGCCCAGGGACTGGGCCCAGATCGCCACCGGCGCGGTGGCGTCGATCAGGTCGAGCACCAAGAGGGTGTCCCCGGCGGCGACCACAAACAGGTCGGGGGCAAGGGAGACCGGCGGCGCCGAAGCCGTCACGTTGAAGCGGCCGACCTGCTCGAGGCCGTCGCTGCCGACCACGGCGACGCGCAGGGTGTCCGGGTCCGCGAACAGGTAGCGATTGCCATCGGTCGCGACCCAGGAGCCAACCCCGCCAAAGGTCTCGAGGGTCTCGACGATTTCGAGACCGCCGCCGCTGGAGCTTCCGGGTTGGCACTGTCCGCTGAGGCAGGCGTCGCCGGCCGTGCAGGGATCGTCATCGGAGCAGGGCATGCCGTCGGAAAAACCGCTGGTGTCGATCAGTTGACAGGCGCCGCTAAAACAGAAGCTGCCCTCGGCGCAGGTGAAGGGGCCGCAGCTCGTGCCGTCCGGTGATGGCGTCGTGCCGCAGCCGAGGGTCGCGTCGCAGGTGTCTTCTGTGCAGGGGTCGCCGTCGTCGCAAGCCGCAGGGTCGGGCGGGAAGTGACAACCGGCGGCCGGATCACACAGGTCGAGGGTGCAGTCGTTGCCGTCCACACAGACCCGAGCGGTGCCGCGGCACTCACCCGCGATGCAGGTGTCCTCTTCGGTGCAGGCGCTGTGGTCGTCACAGGTTCGGTCGTGGCCGAGGTGCTCGCAGATGCCGCTGTCCCGGTTGAAGGTGTCGTCGGTGCAGGGATTGGAGTCGTCGCAGGAGGGGATCGGGTTGGCCACGCCGGTTGCCACGACCTCGATGCGCTCGGCGCCAGGGACGTTCGTCTCCACCCAGAGGTGCGCGGCGAGAACGCCCGGCGCTTGGGTTCGCCACGCGATGGTGATCGCGATGGGGTCGCCCGGTTGCAGGTCGAAGGGGGGCTCGATGTCGATCTCGAGATCCGGGAGGTCGGCGCTCACCGCTGAGATCCGCACCCAGCCGGTGCCGGTCGCGTTGAGCACCAGGGCTGCCGTTGGGCGGTCGCCCACGTAACAGGCGCCGAAATCGATCGCGTCGGGCACGGCGATCTCACGGACCGTGCCGCTCAAGGTGGTCTCCGCGCAACCGGCGATCAACACCAGCAGACCAGCAGCGCTCACCAAGGCTCGGCAACTCTCGCGCATCCTATCCTCGCATCGCAACCTGTAGGGTGTTGAATGTAAAAGCAAGGTCTGTGCCGACATCAGGAACCGTAACGGTATGATATTAGGCTACTTTATAATGTTATGTGTCAACGCGGGGAGACGGTTCTCCGCTTGTAGACACCCCCAGTTGCGCCGGAATTCTGTCCTTTGGAACGGGATCCGATATCGTTGGGCGGCATGTCTGCGGTTAGCAGTGCCTATAAGAACGTCCAGGCGATCCGGACGGCGATCAAGGATATGGGTCGCCTCCGTCAGATCGTCACGGTGTTGACCCGACACGGGTTCGGCGCCCTGGTCTCCCGGTTGGGGTTGTTCGAGATCCTCGGGACGCGCAAGCCGCAATCCGATGCCGACGAGACGACCCTATCCCTGTCGATGGCCAAGCGGCTGCGCATCGTGATCGAGGAGCTCGGTCCGACCTTCGTCAAGCTCGGTCAGATCCTGTCCACCCGGCCGGACTTGATTCGCCCGGACATCATCGTTGAGCTGCAAAAACTCCAGGACGACGTGCCACCGATGAAGCTCGAGGTGGTGCGTGCGCAGATAGAGGCGGCGCTGGGCAAACCGATCGAGGACGTGTTTGCATCCTTTGAGGAGGAGCCCTTGGCGAGCGCCTCGGTCGCTCAGGTTCACCGGGCCACGCTGCCGGATGGAACCGAAGTGGTGATCAAGGTCCAACGGGCCAACATTCAGAAGTCGGTCGCCAGCGATCTAAACATCCTGCAATTCCTCGCGGCCCGGGCCGAACAGCTCGTCACCGAGCTACAGTTGATCGACCCGGTCGGCATCGTCGTCGAGTTTGAACGAGCCCTGACCAAGGAGCTCGACTTCCGCTTTGAGCGTGGCAACATCGAGCGTTTTGGCGCCAACTTTGCCGAGTTCGAAGGGGTGAGCATCCCCAGGGTGTACCCCGAACACTGCCACTCCACCCTGTTGGTTATGGACTACGTGCGCGGGGTCAAGGCCACCGAGGCACCATCGGCCTATGGCGTCGATCCCTATCCCCTCGCCAGCATCATGGTGAATGCGCTGCTCAAGATGGTCTTCCGGGATGGGCTCTTTCATGGTGACCTGCACCCGGGGAACATCATCGTGCGGGAGGATGACCACGGCATCACCTTGATCGACTTTGGTCTGGTCGGGCGGTTGCTGCCCCGGCAGCGGGAGGTGATCCTCGACCTGCTGATCGGCTTGAGCAATGAGGATTACGAGCTGATCACCCGGGTCTTCTTCGAGATTGGGGTCAAGGTGCCCGGGGTGCAGTACGACTACCCCGCCTTTGAGAGTGACGTCATCGATGTGTTGGAGACGCACATCGCCGGCAAGAGTCTCGAAGAGATCGAGATCCAGGGTTTCTTCGCTGGGCTGATCAACGGCGCCATCCGACATCAGATCAAGATGCCGCCGACCTACACCATGGTCTTCAAAGCCCTCATGACCGTGGAGGGGATCGGCAAGACCCTCTCGCCCAAGCTCAACTTCGTGGAGGAGATAAAGCCCTTCGTCAAGGATCTGCTGCTCGAGCGCTACAACCCCGAGCGCCTATTGCGCGAGGGGGTCGAGACGCTCACCTCGGCCAGCCGGGCGTTTACCAGCTTCAGCCAGACCGGCCCACGGTTGTTGCGGGACGTGGAGATGGGGCGGTTGATCTTCAAGGTCGATTCGGACCGCTTCGCCGAAGGGATCGCCGAGCTCAAGTGGAGTACCAATCGTTTGACCCGGGCGGTCATCTTTGCCGCCGCGGCGATCTCCGGGACGTTGGTTCACGACACCTCGGGCATGACGGTGCTCGGCTTGCCGGCGATCGCCTTCGGGGCGTACGCCTTGGCGGCGGTGGCCGGGTTGCCGTTGATCTTCAGTTTGCTGTCGCGCAAGTAGCGAGCGGAGCCCGCGGAGGCAGCGGAGGCAGCGGAGACAACGGAGGCAACGGAGGCAACGGAGGCAGCGCCCAGCCCGTTACGTCTCGGCGCGCTGCACCTGATTTTTGCCGGCGCGTTTTGCCCGGTAGAGCGCGGCGTCGGCCGCCTCGAGGATAGAGGTGGTGTCCTGGCCGTGGTTCGGGAACCCCGCGACACCAACGCTAACCGTGATGGCGCGATCGATCTTTGGCTCGGCCTCGGACCAGTCGATGGACTCGATGGAGGACCGGATCCGCTCCGCCTTGATCAGCCCGCCGGCCAGCGGCGTCTCCGGCAGGATGACGCAAAACTCCTCGCCGCCGTAACGGGCCGCGAAGTCGGAATGCCGCAGGCCCTCGGTGGGGTGGGGGAAGAGTTGCGCTGCGACGCGCGCTAGCACGCGGTCGCCGGTGGCGTGGCCGAAGCGGTCGTTGATGTCTTTGAAGTCGTCGATGTCCATGAACAGAAGCGAGAACTCGCGTCCGTAGCGCAAGGAGCGCGCCACCTCGAGATCGACGTGCTCCATTAGGCTGCGGTGGTTGAACAGTCCGGTGAGACCGTCGCGTACCGCCATCTCCCGGAGCTTACCGTTGGCCTCGCGTAGGGCCCGGTTGGAGTCTTCGAGCTCCCGGGTGCGCTCGCGGATCAAGGCGGTGATGCTCGCGTCTGCGCCGCTGAGGATCTTGCTCTCTGGACTCTCCGGCGCCGGCTCACCGATGGAGATCCGTAGGCGGGTGAGCAAGGCGTCCCGTTGGCGCTCCACCTCGCCGTAGCGTTGCAACACGTCGACCACGGTGCGGATGTCGACGGTGTGGAACGGCTTTTCGAAATAATGATGCACGTCCGCCAAGTTGAGGGCGTCCATCAACGGGCCGTAGTCGGTGAAGCCGGTGACCAGTACGCGGATGGTGTTCGGTAGCTCCTTGCGCACCCGGGTGAGGAACTCGATGCCGGTCATCTCCGGCATGCGTTGGTCGGTGATGATGACGTCGGGGTGCAGGTTGCGCGCCGCCGCGAGGCCCTCGGCGCCGGTGTTGGCCTCGTGGATTTCGTAGTCGCCCTCGAAGGCGCGGGTCAGAATGTGCCGGACGCTCGGCTCATCCTCGACCACCAGCAGGATCGGTTTGCGCTTGGCTTCTTCAGCGATCACGATCGGAGTTTAATCACTCGGACGGTTTGTTTCAACGACGGACCCGCCGGCGTCGCCGGGCGCCGGCGATCAGGAGCAGCGCCAGAAGGCCAGCGGGGACTGCCCTGCCTGCGGAGCCGCCTAGGCCAGGCGTGGCCGCACAGCCGCCCCCCCCTTCGTTGTCGTTGTCGTCATCGCTGCCGGTGCCGTCGTCGCTGCCGCCGGTGCTGCTGCCGGCCTCCTCCACGCTGCAGTAGCTGCTGCATCCGTCATGGGAGGCGCGGTTGCCGTCGTCGCACGCCTCATCGCTGACGAGGACCCCGTCGCCACAGCCCGCCTGGGTACAGTCGATGCGGCACGCGTCGGCAGTGGTGTCGTTGTTGAGGTCACCGTCGTCACACTCCTCTAGGAAGTCGTAGAGGTAGTTGTCGCCGCAGGTCGGAGCCACGCAGCCGTTGAGGCAGGCGTCGTTGTTCTCGCTGTTGCCGTCATCACACGCTTCGTCGGTGTCCATGATGCCGTCGCCGCAGCGAGCCGCCGTGCAGTCGACCCGGCAGCCGTCCTGTAGGTTGCCGTTGAGATCGCCGTCATCGCATTCCTCTTCACCAACGGCGACGCCATCGCCGCAGATCGGCACGCAACCCTCGGCGCTGCACTCCCAGCCTTCCTCCCAGGAGGAGCAGTCCGCGGCGCAGCCGTCGCCGGCGATCTGGGCGCCGTCGTCGCAAACCTCATCGCTGTCCACCACCCGATCGCCACAAACGGGCAGCACGCAGGTCAATCGACACGTGTCCGCGAGGCTGTCGGAGTTGCCGAGGCCGTAATCACACAGCTCGTCGGTGTCGATGACGTTGTCGCCGCAGTGGGCGAGCCGACAATCGGCGCGGCAGGCATCGACCACCGTGTCGGAGTTGAGTCCGCCGTCGTCACACTGCTCGAGTCCTGCTTGGGTGTCGTCGCCGCAGATCGTGTAGCAGGGGGTTTGATCACAGTACCAACCGTCCTCGACGGTGCTGCAGGTGTTGGAACAACCGTCGAAGCTGCGCACGTTGCCATCGTCGCACGCCTCACCGTCATCGAGGGCACCATCGCCGCAGGCGGGATCTCGACAGTTGGTGCGACAGCTGTTCGGGACCGTATCGCTATTGGCGATCCCGTCATCGCATTCTTCCCCGGTGTCGATCACGTTGTCGCCGCACCCGGCCGCTGTGCAGTTGGTGCGACAGGCGTCGGGCTCGCTGTCGGAGTTGTCGCCGCCGTCGTCGCACTCTTCACCCTCGTCGAGGATGCCATCGTCGCAGGTCAGCAGCACGCCGGCGCAGGCACCGAGGCCATCGCATACATCGCTGCCGGTGGCGGGGTTGAGATCGTCACAGACGGTGTCGAGCGCGTAAATGTCGGATTCACAGATAGCCGGCTCGGTGGGGCAGGTGATCTCTTGGCAGGCAAAAATATTGAGCGACGAGATCTGTACGTCGTCTAGGGTCGAGCTGTAGCTGGTCGCAGCGCCTGCCGGTCGGTTGGCAAAGACAACGTAGTTGCTGGTCAGCGCGGCGGTCGGGGTGAGGTTAGACAGAAGGATCGACGGTGCCGGTCCGCTGCCCGGGGCCATGCCGCCCGCTGGCCAGTTGGTGAGGAACAACTCGGTGGTCAGGTCGACGTCTCTGATGTCAAACCACAGCTCATCCCCAGGCGCGATCGCTAGGCTGACGGTTTGCGGTGCCTCCCCTGGAACTTCGAGGGTCACGGTGTCGTCCGGCTCGGAGGCGGTGAAGCGCGCTCCGGCGATCTGAGGAAAGCCATCGGAGCCGACCGACAGGTTGCTGCGGGTCAGGATGGACACCTCATCCCCGGCTCCTACGTGCCAGGTGGCGCGGATCCGCAGGCCGCCCTCGGCGATGGGGTCGAGGGTTCTCTCGGTCGCGACCCACGCACCGTTGGTGAGGGTCAGGGCAGAGTTGCTATCAACGACCGCGGCGCCGGGGTTGAACCCGGTCAGGTAGTCCCAGGTGGCGAGGTCGGGCAGGTTGTCATCGAAGTCGTCGGCGACCAGGAGCCAGCAGGCACAGATCTCGTCGCAGGCGGTGTCCGGTGTGGGGCAGGTGTACCCGGCCTCTGCGTAACAGGCGTAGCCACAACCGTCATCACTGACGGTGTTGCCATCGTCACAGGCTTCGCCGGCTTCGAGGACACCGTCGCCGCAGATGGCGTAGGCTGGGCTGGCGGTGGCGAGTAGGATGGAGCCGAGGGAGAGCGATGCGAGGGTGAGAGTACGCATGGGCGAGTCTCCGATGTCTGATGTCTGGGGTTGAGCACCCGCGCGCACCCATGCCAAATCCCGGCGTGGGCTTCAAGGAAGGGTGGTGTTGATCCGAACCCCGAATCTCTGAAACCGTGCCGCATCGCCGTGCGCCGACGGTGACGAAGAACAGACGACCGGCCAGCACCAGGGAGCTCCCATGCGCCTGCTTCACATGATCGTTGACGGGATCCTCAGCGATACTCTGCTCATTTTCCCGCTCTTGGTTTTCGTTGGGTTGCTGCTCGCCGACCGTAGCTTTCCCAAGGCGATCGCCGGGGCCCTGACTGTGCTGCTCGGGTGGATCGGCCTCCTGATCGGTCTGCACGTGATGCTCAAAGCAGTCGGTAGCGTCGATATGCTGGCCGGCCATCTCTTCGGGTGGGCGCAGGGCGAACCCACCCGCGCTGTGCTGGCGCCGCGGCTCGAGGTCAAGGGCGCCTTTGCGCACGCCCAGGCGGCGACCGTGTTGCTGGCCTTTGTGGTGAACATTCTGTGGGCGCGCTTGAGCCCGGCCCGTTACCTCTTTCTCAATCCGATACACGTGCTCCTGGGCTCGGCTCTGCTGCTGATCTTGTTTCTGCGCGCCGGCGCCAATCCCTACGTCGCCGTCCCGATCGTCAGTTTGTTGATCGGCTCGGCAATGGCGTGGCTGCCCTACCTCGCCAATCGGCCGTACGTTCTGATGTCACAACCGGGGCGGCCCACCCTCGGCAGTTTCCACACCGGGTTGCTCCTGGGCGTCGCAGCGCTGGCGCCCAAGCTCGGTGGGTCCGAGACCAAGAAGCGCAAGCCGGCCGGGGAAGACGCCGGCGACATGGCGCTGGGCTCACCGTTGCTGTTTAGCGGGATCGTGGTCGGCCTGCTGTGCCTGTTGCTCGCCATCAACGCTGGCGAGGAAAAGACGACCGCCGCTCTGGCAACGATCGACCTCCTGTCGTTGCTGCCGACCATCGGCAGCAGCTTCTATCTGATCGGCGCTTTGATCGTCGGCTTCACCTTTGCGGCGGGTCTGTGGCTCATCATTCAGGCGATCCCATTGGTGTTGCGCGGCGTCGATGAGGCCTTCGCCGGTTGGCAGAAGCTCCTGCCTGGCACCAGGCCCGCTCTGGATGCGCTCTTCATGCTGAGCGAGGCCCCGCGCACGGCGGTCATTGGCTTCTTATTGAGCCTCGCCGGCGGCATCCTGGGTTTCTTCCTGTTTGGTTGGATGGGACTCACCTCGGTCGTTCCCGGCATGCTGGTGGCGCTCTCGGCCGGACATCTGGTCGGCGGCGGCGCGGCGGCGATCATCGCCGAAAAGCGGGGGGGGCAACGGGCCATGTGGGCCATCGCCCCGGCCCACGGCCTCCTCCTCTCTTTTTTGGCCGCGCTCGTGATGACCGCCTCCGCCAGTCTGAGCAAGGGGGGCATCGGGGTCGCGGTGGAGCTTTCCGATCTGTCCGTGGTGGGGTCCTTGATTGCCTTTATCTTGTGGATCTTCACCTAGTACGTCGTCCCAATTCCCACATGGGCATCCCCCCTCGCATCGGCATCGTGGGCGGTGGCATCGTTGGACTCGCCACCGCCTATCAACTCACCCAGCGTTACCCCAACGCTCGCCTCACCGTCATCGAGAAAGAAGACTCCGTCGCCCTACACCAGAGCGGTCGCAACTCCGGCGTCCTCCACTCCGGCATCTACTACCGCCCCGGCTCCCTCAAGGCGAAGAACTGTCAGGCTGGCAAGCAGGCGATGGAGGCCTTCTGCGACCGCGAAGGGATCCCCTACGAGAAATGCGGCAAGGTAATCGTCGCGGTCGACGACACCCAACTCCCAGGATTGCACGACGTCTACGAGCGCGGCCAACGCAACGGCGTCACCTGTCGCGTCATCGACCGAGCCGAGCTCGCCGACCTCGAGCCCCACGCCGCCGGGATCGCCGCCATCCACGTACCGGACGCTGGAATCGTCGACTATGTCGCGGTGTGCCAGCGGTTCGCCTTGCGGTTGACCGAGGCGGGCGGAGCGCTCAAAACCAGCGCGCGGCTCATCGGCGTGCGCAGCGGCGACACGGTGGTCCTCGAGACCACCGCCGGTGAGGTCGAGGTCGATTGGGCGATCAACTGCGCCGGCCTCTATTGTGACAGAGTCGCGACCCTGGCCCGGGTCACGCCCGAGGCTAAGATCGTGCCGTTCCGTGGCGAGTATTTCCAGCTCGCCGATTCGGCCACCCACCTCTGCCGTGGCCTGATCTACCCCGTCCCAGATCCCCGCTTCCCGTTCCTCGGGGTCCATCTCACCCGTCGGATCGACGGTCGCGTCGATGCCGGCCCCAACGCGGTGTTGGCCTTTTCCCGCGAGGGCTACACCAAGACCGACCTGCGGATCGGTGACCTCAGCGAGGCGCTGTTCTACCCGGGCTTCATGCGCCTGGCGCTGCGCTTCTGGCGCGCCGGCGCCGGCGAAATGTGGCGCTCCCTCAACAAGGGCGCCTTCGTGCGCGCCCTGCAGCAATTGGTGCCCGAGCTGCGCGCCGACCAACTCACCCCAGCACCCGCCGGGGTACGCGCCCAGGCCCTGAGTCGAGCGGGGGCCCTGGTCGACGATTTCCTCATCCAGCAGGGACCACGCTTTCTCCACGTCATCAATGCGCCGTCGCCCGCCGCGACCGCCTCCCTCAACATCGCGAACCTGATCGCAGAGAGACTGGCTGATGGGTTAGACTGATCTTTGGAGGTGGAGTCCATGAATCAGGCGACATCCAACCGGAGTGCCTTGCTGCTCGCCTGCTATCTGGCCGGGACGTGGGCCCTGCAGGCCTGCACCGAGGTCGATACCACCGCCCCACCCGCGCCCTCCGTCGACCCAGTCGAGACCCCGACCACGTCGAACACGCAG
>JAUUZB010001085.1 GCA_030590185.1 Deltaproteobacteria bacterium | reverse complement strand
GGTGAAGATCTTGGCGAGCTCTTCGCCGGTCTTTTTGACCCGCAACCTCACCAAGCCCAGAGACGACCTCTGATCAAACATCACCACCAAGATGGCCCGCTGGGCCACGATGGAGAGGTGCAGGTTGTCCCGTTCGCCTTCGTGAAAGACGTTGGGGAACTCCTTCTCGCCGATAATCTTTGCCAAGCCGCCGGTAGCCGCAACACTGCCTGCGGTGAGCGAAGCAAGGGATGTGGTGTCCAAATACGCGACCTCACCATGACTGGTGATGAACTGACCGTTCTTGTCGACGAGCAGGACTGCTTTGGCGTTGGCCTCACGGGTGAGGCGTTCGCATAGGGAGGAAATCTGCTTGAACTCCTCCTCATACATCACCATCGATTGATCGACCATGGCGATGGGGCTCCCTAAGCGCCGATATGGCGCAAAACAAAGGCAAAATTACTGGGGATCAATTAACAGCATCCCCTAGGACGGATCAAGTTCTCGGTCGGGGCCATTCTCCTCGCGGACCACGGCTCCGCCGGGCCAGCCTCTATCAGGAATACGGCCCATTTCCAAATAGGAACAGTCTCAAACCTCACGCCGCTCACTCAAGGCCCGGCTGACGGTGGCCTGGTCCAGGTACTCCAACTCGCCGCCCATCGGCACCCCTGAGGCGAGGCGGGTCACCCGCACGCCGAGAGGCCGTAGCTGCCCAGCCAAATAGAGGGCGGTGGTGTCCCCCTCCACGTCGGTGTTGGTGGCGAGGATGACCTCGTCGAGATTGCCGGCGCGCACCCGCGCCACTAGCTCGTCGAGCTTGAGCTCCTCGGGGCCGATCCCCTCGAGCGGAGCGAGGGCGCCGTGCAGCACGTAGTAGCGCCCGCCGAAGGCGCCGCTCTGCTCGATGGCTTGGACGTCGGCGACCCCTTCGACCACGCACAACAGGCGCCCGTCCCGGTGCGGATCCTCGCAGATCCGGCAGCGCTCCGCGGTGGCGAAGCTGTGGCAGGAGGCGCACATCCCCACCTCGTCGGCCACCCGGCCGAGGGCGCCGGCCAGATCCCGCGCCAGACTAGGGCCGTCGCTGGAGACCGAATGCTTGAGGATGTGGAAGGCGAGCCGCGCCGCCGAGCGCTCACCGACCCCGGGCAGACGTGCCAGCTCCAGAACCAGGCGACGGATCGGATCGGTCGAGCCGTTCACTTAGCGTCGCCGCCGCCGCTGTCGGTCCCGCCGCCGCCGCCGGTCCCGCCGCCGCTGCCGGTCCCGCCGCCGCTGTCGGTCCCGCCGCCGCTGTCGCTGCCGTCGCTACCCCCGCCGCCGCCGCCGGTCAGATCGAAGGCACTCGGATCGATACCGAGGCCCTGGGCGAGGGAGCCGACTTGATCGCGCAGGCCGGTGGCCAGCTGCGAGCCGGCCTGGTTGAAGGCGGCTCGGATCAGATCCTCGAGCATGGTGAGGTCTTCCGGGTCGACCGCTGCCTTGTCGATGGTGACCTCCATGGCCTCGTGCCGGCCGTTGATCACCACCCGGACCATGCCCCCGCCGGACTCGCCGGTGAAGCGTTTCTCGGCCGCGTCGCTGTGGGCCTGCGTGAGCTGCCCGCGCAACTGGCCCGCCATCTCCATGAGGTTCTTGATGTCCACCTGACACTCCTCGTTCCGGGATCTTTTTTCCCGTGGTTTTTTCTCGTGATGGTCAGCCGCGGGCCGGGCTCTCCAGGCAGGCCGAGCGGGCCAGGCGGGCGGACCTGCTCACGAGCGCTTGGCCGCAGGCGCCGGGACCTCCACCTGCTCGGTGTCGATCAGCGGCACCACCTTCTTGACCTCGCCGCCCAGGATTGCGGTCGCCGATTTTACCGCCGGGTGCGTCGCCGCCCTCTCTCGGATCTCCTCGAGCCTTTTTTGGCCCGAGCGCTCGCTGAGCTCGGCGAGGGATGGGGCGGCGGTGTTGTCGGCGGCGATCGGCTGGAGCGACAGGCTCACCGCCTGGCCGAATTGCTGATCGAGGGTCTGCTGCAACAACCCCCGGTTGTCGGCGTCCCGCGCCGCTTCCCAATAGAAGGTGTCGGCCGCAAATCCGAGCTCCACGCCATCCGGTCCAAAACGCAACACCCGGCCATGCTCGAGCACCGATGCCAGGGCGGGCCGAAGCTCTCGGACGCGCTCCACCAGGCGCCCCCAGGCCGTGGGTAGATCGCCAGGGGCGGACGCCGACGGCTCGGCGGGGGCTGGTGAAACGGGAGAGGAAACAGGAGCGGGCGGCCCCGAGGGACGGGGTGGATCAGCCGGCGCTACCGTGGCTTTTTTTTTCACCTGCGATCCGGCGCTCACCGCCGGGGATCCGCCCATCAGCTCGTCGAGCCGACCGAGAAGGTGGGTCAAACTCTGGGCCGGCTCCACCTCGAGCAGCCGCAGCAGCCCCATCTCCAGGCTGACCCGCGGATAGGCCGAACGGCTCACGTCCTCCGTCAAGGTGACGGTGAGCGCAAAAATTCGGTGCAGGTCGGCGCGACTGGGCGTCTCCGCCTGGCCGCGTAAGGCATCCACCTCCCCGGGGGAGCGCTCCTGGAGGGCGGCGGCCGGATCCTGACTGACCTTGACGACCATCAAGTCGCGGAGGTGCTCGACGAGCAGGCCCCCCACGTCCGCGAGATCGTGGCCACGGGTATCGATCTCGGCCACCAAGGCCAGCAGCCGATCTGCGTCGCGCGACAGGATCGCCCCGGTGAGCTCGAAGATCGTCTCACGGTCCACCACGCCGAGCGCCTCG
>JAUUZB010000566.1 GCA_030590185.1 Deltaproteobacteria bacterium | reverse complement strand
CAGATCGAGCTCGGTCAACTCAACCACCTCGAGGGCTGAGTCGGTTACGGCTGTTTCCCCCCCTGCTCCGGAGAGCCGCAGATCATAGATGCCGGCGGCGGTTGCGGCCGGAACCAGAGCGTGAATCTGATCGGTGTTGGATTCGTCGGAGACGGTGAGGGCGACGGCTACGCCCGCCACCGGCAGGAGGTCCACCGTGACCGGGGCCGTCACGTCGCTGGCGTAGATGGTGATCTCAGTATCGATACCGTTGTAGACCACCGGCTGGTCCACAAAATAGACCACGGCGCCTATCGGCCCCACGTCCCCGCCACCAGCATCGGAGGATCCTCCGTCACAGCCCATCAACAGGAGCGTGCCAATGAAGGCGCAGCTCGCAATGTCGTACCGGGCCCGCTCGATTGCCTTGCGATGGGGACGATTTGCAGCTCTCATGGGCGCTCACTCCTTGACGATCATTAAATATCGGCCAGTGGGGCCTCTCTGTTCCGATACCGACGAGCCCCGAGAAAGTTACGAACCGGCAGGGCCCCCCCGCTCGTCCGGGTCGTTCGGCGGTTGAGCCCAACCATCTCCACGGGCATGATGCGGGCGGGAGGTTGCTTTTGACACGCGTCGTTCCCGTTCTCCTGTTGGCGTCGATGGCCGGTTGTACCGACCCCGCGCTGTCCACGGCCATCGACGGACCACCCGACACCCTCGAGCTGATCTACTGGCGCCACCACTACGAGCCGGAACGCTTGGGCATGGAGGCGTTGATCGCGCAGTTCGAGGCGGCCAACCCGGACACGCGCATCACCCTGCGAACCTTTCCCCAGGGCGTCTTCGGTACCAAGCTCGCCACCAGCCTGATGACCCCCGAGGGCCCGGACCTGGTCAACATCCACCACAGCTGGGTTTACACCTTTGCCAAGAAGGGCCTGGTCACGCCGTTGCCTGAGTCGCTGGTGGGGGGGGCGGCCCATGGGCTCCCAGCCGATCCAGATGGAACCGAAGCCGAAGCCGAAGCCGGAACCAATCCCGCCCCCGCAGGCGATCAGCGCCGCGACCCGTTCTTCCCAATCCTCGACAACTTCCGCCACGACGGCGAGCTATTCGCCATGCCGATCGGCGCGGGCAACCTGGCGTTGTTCTACAACCGCACCCTGTTCCGGGAGGCCGGCCTCGATCCAGACACGCCGCCCCAAACCTGGGACCAGCTGGTCGCCATGGCCCAACGCCTGACCAAACACGACGAGCACGGCCGCCTGATCCAGGCCGGCGCGAGCCTTGGCCGCTCCGAGAGCCAGGGCTGGAATTTCTTCGTGGATGGCCTGCTGGTGCAAGCGGGGGTGCCGTTGCTCAACGAAGACCAAACCGCGGTCGCTTGGAACGAGCCGGCCGGCGTGGCCGCCCTCACCTGGTACACGGACTTCGTCCGCCGCCACCGAACCAACGCCATCACCTTCCCCAACGACCTCGATGCCTTCCGCCTCGGTCTCTCCGCCATGATGATCAACGGCAACTGGCAGCTCTCTGCCCTGCGCCGGCACGGGAAGGATCTCGACTTCGGCGTGGCGCCCCTGCCGGTGTCCCCCCTGGGCATTCGCGCCACCTACGGCAACAGCTGGGGCACGGCGATCTCGACGCGCACGACCCCAGAGCAGCGCGAGCGCGCGGCTCGCTTCCTGGCCTTCATCTCGACCTACGAAGCCATGAAATCTTGGACCCGCGCCACCGCCGAGCTGCCGGTACGCCGCGAGGTCCTCGATGACGAGGCCTTCTTGGCGGAGCTGGGGCCGTTGCAGCCCTTCCTCGCCCAGATGCCCTACACCCGCGCCTCCCTCAAGAAAGACGAAACCCCCTATCGGCGCGCGATCATAGATTGCATCGACGAGGTAACCTACGAAGACGCGGATCCCGCCGAGGCGCTCGAGCGCGCCGCGGTCAAGATCAACGCAGCGCTGGAGATGTTGTGAGCCGCGCGAGGTGGCGTCTCTCCAGCCAAGGCTGGGGGCTGATCTTCGTGGCGCCGGTGGTGATCTTCTTCGCCCTGGTGAACGTCTTTCCGCTGTTCCAGACCCTGACCGTCAGTTTCTTCGACTATAACTTCCTCACCGGGGAGCGCGAGTTGGTCTGGTTCGACAACTACGTGCGCCTCTTCGCCGACGACGCTTTCCTCGGCGCCCTGGCCAACACTTTCCTCTATGTGTTGTTGATCGTCCCGGCGAGCCTGCTGCTCTCACTGGGTGTGGCGTTGTTGCTCAACGCCGGCATCCGTGCCGCCGGTCTGTTCCGCACCGTCTACTTCATCCCGGTGATCACCTCGATCGTGGCGAGCGGCTACATTTGGAGCTGGCTCTACGACCCGACCTTCGGTCCGATCAACCAGGTGATGGCGCCGCTCGGGATCCAGCTGCCCTTCTTGCACAGCACCACCATGGCCTTGCCATCCATCGCCTTGATGTCGGTGTGGAAGAACCTGGGTTTCAACGTCGTGATCTTCCTGGCGGGGCTGCAGGGGATCCCGGACACGGTCTACGAGGCGGCGCGCATCGACGGCACCCCGCGCTGGCGCATCCTGTGGCGGATCACGGTGCCGCTGCTGGGCCCGACCATCGTCTTCTTGTCGGTGATGGGGGTGATGCGCGCCCTCAAGATCTTCGGTGAGATCCTGGTGATGACTGAGGACGGCGGACCCCTCGGTTCCACCGCCAGCATCGTCTCCCATCTGGTGGAGGTCTCCTTCCACGAGCACCGCATGGGCTACGGCGCCGCCATGACCGTGGTGCTGTTCCTCATCATCCTGACCATCACCCTGTTGCAGATGAAATTCCTGCAGCGAGACGTTGAGTACTGAGATGGCGCGACGGATTGCAATCTACGCGGCGCTCATCGCCGGCGGGTTCTTCACCCTCTTCCCTTTCTTGTGGAGCCTGTTCAGCTCCTTCAAACCGCCCAATGAGATCCTGACCGTCACCCCCAGTCTGCTGCCCAGCTCACCGACCCTGGCCAACTATATCGAGGTCCTGGGCACCGGCCTGTTCGGCCGCTGGTATCTCAACAGCTTGCTCATCGCGGCGATCGTGACGCTCAGTGTCTGCGTGACCTCGACCCTCGGCGGCTACTCCCTGGCCAAGTTCAAGTACCGCGGCCGGCAAATCGTCTTCCTCGCTATCCTCAGCACCATGATGATCCCCTTGGAGATGCTGGTGATCTCCTGGTTCGCCATGGCGAGCAGCGTGGGTTTGGTCGACACCTACCTCGGCTTGATGTTCCCGGGTTTGATGAGCGCCTTTGGCGTCTTCTTGATGCGCCAGTTCATGTCCGGGGTGCCGGATGCGCTGCTCGAATCGGCGCGCATCGACGGTGCCAGCGAGTGGAAGATCTTTCACCGCATCGTGCTGCCCCAGGTGCGCCCGGCGGTCGCGGCGCTGGCGATCTTCACCTTCATCGGTAACTGGGACGCGCTGCTGTGGCCACTGATCGTCACCTCTCGCCGGGAGATATTCACCCTACCGGTGGGGTTGCAATCATTCGCCGGTGCCCACGGGGTCGAGTACCACCTTATCATCGCTGCCTCGAACCTAGTGGTGATTCCGGTATTGCTGCTCTTCCTGATCATGCAGCGCCGGATCATCAAGGGCATCACTCTTACCGGCCTGAAGGGATGAGCGACGTGGCCTGTATCGAGCTCAAGAAAATCAAAAAAGCTTACGGCGATGTGGTCGTGCTCAAGGAGATGAGCCTGACCATTGCTAACCAGGAGTTCCTGGTGCTGCTCGGTCCCTCCGGGTGCGGCAAGAGCACCGCCCTGCGTATGATCGCGGGTCTCGAGACGGTCGATGCCGGCGAGATCTGGATCGGCGACCGACGGGTCGACCGCCTCGAGCCGGGCGAACGCGACATCGCCATGGTCTTCCAGAACTACGCCCTCTATCCGCACATGACGGTGCGCGAGAACATCGCCTTCTGCCTGGAGAACGGCCGCCTGCCGAAGGGGGAGATCAGCGAGCGGGTTGAGGCGACGGCCAAGATGCTGGAGCTCGGACCGTTGCTTGGCCGGCTCCCGGCGGAGCTCTCCGGAGGCCAACGCCAGCGGGTCGCCATCGGCCGGGCCGTGGTGCGCAAGCCCAAGGCCTTCTTGATGGATGAGCCGCTCTCTAACCTCGACGCCAAGCTGCGCGACACCATGCGCGCCGAGCTCGCCAAGCTCCACGACGAGCTGCAAATCAGCACGGTCTACGTGACCCACGATCAGGTGGAGGCGATGACCCTCGCGGATCGAATCGTCATCCTCAACGACGGAATCATCCAACAGGTCGACCCGCCGCTCGACACCTACCGCCGCCCCGCCAACCGCTTCGTG
>JAUUZB010000578.1 GCA_030590185.1 Deltaproteobacteria bacterium | reverse complement strand
GACCACCTCACTGACCACGCGGATGACCTCTGGGAACAGGAGAGTCGAGTGGAGCCGCTCAGAAGCGACGTAGAGATTGAGCAGGCTGGTGTTCTGCTTCTCGACCTGTAGGTAGCGCTCCGAGAAACTCCAGTTCTCCTCCTCGATCGTGGCGTACTGCTTTCTAATGTACGCCTGCTCCTCGTTGAGGAGCAGATTCTCCTCCTCGAGGAAATGCAGTTGTTCCCGCAGACTCGGCAGCTCGTTGGCCTGCTCCCGCTCTAGAAGCCTGATGCGTCGTTGGTGGTCGGCGTTGACTACCCGTAGGCGCTCGTTCTCCCGCAGGACCTCTTCGGTGAACTTTTTGCCGTCAGCAAACATCTCCACGATGCGAGGTGGTGGTTTCGCGTTGGTAGGGTCGTCCATCTTTGTCCCTCCTCGATCAACCGACCTGGCCGGGTTGGGTTCTCTGGGGCGATCGGGGGCGATTGTTCGCAGGGCGGCGCGCCGACAGCGCGACCGTCTCACCGATGTCGGAGAGATTCAGGGTGAGCGTGACGGAGCCTGCTTGGATCGCGGCCTTGGGCATGCCGAAGACCACACAGGTATCCTCGCTCTGGGCGATGGTGAGCGCGCCCGCGTCGTTCAGGCTTCCCATCCCGGAGGCTCCGTCACGGCCCATGCCGGTGAGCAGTACGCCCAGCGCACGCGGACCAAAGACCTCCGCCACCGAGTCAAAGAGAACATCGACCGATGGACGGTGTCCGCTCACTTTTTCATTCTCCAGCAGCTCGACATAGGGGCCGAGCTCGCCGCGCCTCACCACCAAGTGGCTGTGGCCGGGGGCCAACAGGGCTCGGCCAGGAAGGAGTAGATCGCGGTGGGCCGCCTCCTTGACCGTGATGGCGCTGAGACCGTTGAGGCGCGCCGCAAACGAGGCCGTGAAATTCTCAGGCATGTGTTGCACCAGCACGATCGCGGCGGCGAAATCGGCGGGCAGCGACTCGAGAACCCGTCGGATCGCTTCCGTGCCGCCGGTGGATGCCCCAATGGCGACGACTTCCGGCGGCGTGGCGCGTTTCGCGGTTTCACGTTCGACGATCGGAAGCGGGACCCTATCGGTGCGCGGCCGCTCGGGACAAAGGCCCTCTACTGGCCGGTTGTGCAGAGACCGGCGCTTGCGTTTGCGCTCGAGCTTCATGATGCCGTGGATCTTGGCCTTGAGCTCATCACCGATCGCCTGGACCTCGCGCGACAGTCGGCCGACCGGCTTCGGAATGAAATCGACTGCCCCCAACTCGAGCGCCTCGAGGGTCTTCTCAGCACCCCGGTGGGTCGCGGCGCTCACCATGATCACCGGTCGGGGAAACTCGGCCATCACGATCTTCAGCGTCGCGAGCCCGTCGAGCTCTGGCATCTCGACGTCCATGGTGACGATGTCCGGGTCGAGCTTCTTGATTTTACGCAGGGCGAGCTTGCCGGAGGGCGCGGTGTATACGTCGCGGATCAATGGGTCCTCGGAGAGGATCTGGCTCAGCACCTTTCGCACCACCGGTGAGTCATCGACCACGAGCACCGAGATGTGGCTGGCCACCATCGCTCAGCCCGCCCCGACCTGTTGCAGCAGCCTGACCACGATGGCGAAGTCGGTTAGGTCGACCGACATCTTACGGCCGATCACTCCCCCGGTGTCCTCCGCAACGATGTCGATGCCGGCGGCGGTGAGCGCTTGCCGAGAAATGGCCAGGTTTCGCTCACCGATGTTGAGCATACCGCTGCCGCCTTCGTTGCCGAGGACGCAGGCCCCACCGGTGAGCTTGGCTACGAGGCTCGACCGCTCGACACCGGCCTTGGACATCTCGTGAAGAAGCGCCGGCACGGCGGTGTCAGCGTACTTGGCCGGGTTACCGTTGCTTCGGTCGTTTTCGGGCATCATGACGTGTGCCAAACCGCCCGTGTTGGTCGTGGGGTCGAAGACCGCGATGCCTACACAGGAACCGAGAATCGCGGAGAGTGTGGCCGGCCCCTTGGCCACGGCCAAGCAGCCCATATTGACGATGATCTCCGATTCCTGGGGAGTTGCCAGCGGTGTGCGCTCCACCTCCATGGCGGCGGCCAGACGTGCCAACCCCGGGCGCTTGCGCTCACTTCGCTTGACGGACTGCGTATCGACCATACCTCCGGGCAGGAGCATCTCGACTCGCCGGGCCGCTGTCCCGCCGGAGCGGGCACGCCGGACACCGACCCTCTGCGATGTCAGCGCGCTGGTGATGATCTCCACCTGGGCTGCGATGATCTGTGGTCGCTGCTGCTGGGGATACAGCTCGAGAATGTCGGCACCGCCGATGATCTCGGCCCTCGCTCCCCTGAGACTGCCCCCGCACTCCTTGATGGCGACCAGGAGGTTGGCGATCAACACACCGGCTGCGCCCCCATCATGGTTCGCCGAGAATCCCTCGACCGCCACGTGTGCCATGCCGCCGGCCTCACCGCCGCGCAGGGAAACGCAGACCGCGTACCCCGGCCCGACGATGGCGCGAAACAAGGCCGGCTCGGCGGCTACCCGAACCAGGCCCCTACCGACGTACTGCGAGCGAATGGTCACACCCTCAACCTTTCTACCTTCGACGGCCCCCTCAGTTGGCCGCCACCGCCTCGTTGCACAGGGCGACAACGTCGAGGACCATCACGACGTTGCCGTCGCCGCCAATAGAGGCTCCAGCGATCCCATGGATGCCTGCCAGGCGCCGGCCCATACCCTTGATGACGATCTGGTGGCGCTCGAGGATCTCGTCTACGGCCAAGCCGATCAATTGGTCGCCGTGGCGCACCACCACGACCTGCATCTCGCGGTTGCCGTCCTCGACGCCGGTGAGCTCGGTGAGGTCGGCGAGATAGATGAGCGACAGGGCTTCTCCTCTGAGATCGATGACCTCGCGACCTTCGACGGTGGAGATCTGATCGCGCCGGGTGCGCACGATTTCGCTCACGTGTTCGAGGGGCAGCGCATAGCTCTCGTCGGCGATGCCCACCATGAGGGCCTCGACGATCGCCGTGGTGAGGGGAAGGTCGATGCGAGCCTGGCTGCCTCGCCCCATGACCGACGAGATCTCGATTCGACCCCCGAGCATCTCAACGCGACGCTTTGCGGCATCGAGCCCAACGCCACGACCCGACATGTCGGTCACGTTGCCGCTGGTCGAGAAACCGGGATGAAAGAGGAGCTGCAGCAGGCTTCGCTCGTCTATCCGTTCGCTGTCCTCCTCCGAGATGAGCCCACGGCGCAACGCCTTTGCCTTGACCGCCTCGAGGTCCACCCCCCCACCGTCGTCGCGGACCTCGACCACCAAGCGGTTGCCCTCGTGCCGCGCCTCCAACACGATGGTGCCGGCTGCGGGTTTGCCGGCCCGCTGGCGTTCCGTTGCCGGCTCGATACCGTGATCCAGGGCGTTGCGCACCAAATGGACGAGCGGCTCCGCGAGCTCATCGATGGTCCGCTTATCGACCTCCGTCCTGCCGCCCGAGATTTCGAGAACGATCTCCTTGTCGCTCTTCTGCGAAAAGGCCTCGACGACGCCGGCGAATCGGCCAAAGACGGTGTCGACGGGCACCAGCCTCGCCTTGATGATCTTGCTTTGAATCTCCTCCCCGATGCGACCCACCCGCTCCGTGTTCTCCAGCAGGTTCAACACTTGTTCCTTGAAGCCAAATTTGGCGCGAGCCCGGCGGGCCTGGTCGACGAAGGTCGTACGGGTGATCACCAGCTCACCTACCAGATTGAGCAGCCGGTCGAGGCGGTCGAGGTCAACGTGGACGATTCCTAGATCAGATGTCGTCACGGCGGTCCTCCGCGTGTGGGGTTTTCTCGTAGACCAGGGATTTGCCCAGCCGACGGGTTTCGAAGATTCGCGGCAGCCCATGCAGGCTCTCGGCAGAACCGAGCATCAGACATCCGCCATCGGTCAAGGAGTCCCGGAACACCTTCGCCAGACGCAAGCGGGTCTCCTTTTTCAGGTACATGATGGCGTTGCGGCAGAAGATCAGATCGACCCGCGGGCGCAGCGCGGCCACCACCGCGAGGTTGTGCTGCCGAAAGGAAACACGATCCTTAATGGCGCCCTCGACCCAGAACTCCTCGGCTGAGCTCTCGAAATGGCGCCGGCGATATTTGATCGGCACTTCTCTCTCGAGCGCCTTGGGGTAGACGCCGCCGCGGGCCACCGCGAGTACCTGCGCGTCGATGTCGGAGCCCAGCACCGAGAAGCTCCAGTGAGGGTACTTGCGCAGCACTTCGTCGATCACCATGGCCAGGGTGT
>JAUUZB010000548.1 GCA_030590185.1 Deltaproteobacteria bacterium | reverse complement strand
GGCGGCATCTGCCAGACGCCGGCCTGTAGCCCGGCGGTGACCGACGGCGACTGCCCCACGGATCAGATTTGTTGCGACGCTGCCCTGGTCGCTTCGCGCGGTTGTATCGAGGGGACCTGTGTGATCGACGACTGTCTGGTGGCGGACGGCGGCTACTGCCCGGTCCCGGGTGAGATCTGCTCGGCGAACATCTGCTACCCCTATGAGTGCAGCTCGATCTTCCCCGACGGTCCCTGCGCCACGCCGGGCGAGATTTGTATCGCCGACGTCTGTGCACCGCCGCCCTGCAGCCCAACCTACATTGGCGGCGTCTGCCCGACCGCCGGCGAGGTTTGTGTCAACGGTGCCTGCACCCCATTGGCCTGTAGCCCGACCGTAACCGATGGCGCCTGTCCGGGCGGCCAGATCTGCTGCAACCCAGCCCTGGAAGGCACGCGGGGCTGCGTGCTCGGCACCTGTGTGCTCGCCGATTGCAGTCCGAGCAACGACGAGGGTTGGTGTCCCATCGGTGAGGTCTGCTGCGGCGGGGTCTACGTCGGTAGCTTCTGCATCGTCGGGGAAGTCGGCCAATGCCTACCGACCAGTTGCTCGGCTCAATTCCCCTCCGGCGCCTGTTCGGTCGCCGGCGAGGTGTGCGTCAACGGCACCTGCGAAGTGCCCTGTGATGACGCCAACCGCACCGCCTGGTGTCCCATGGGCTTTGCCTGCGTCGAGGGCGCCTGCTCACCCACCTGCACGGATGACGACGACTGCGACGGTATCTCGAATGCCGATGAGGACCTCGCCGGCCTCGTCGACACCGACGGCGACGGCTCGCCCGACGGCATCGATCGCGACGCCGACGGTGATCTGCTGCCCGACTCGGTGGAGGCGGGGGACTTCGACCTGGGCACGCCCCCTGCCAATTCCGACGGTGTTGGGGAAGGCGATTGGCGGGTCTTGGATGCCGACGGCGATCACATCTCCGATACCTTCGAGGCCGGGCCGGCGCCCGGGGCACCCCGTGACACCGACGGCGATGGCATCGAGGATTATCGAGACGCCGACAGCGACAACGACGGCGTGCCGGACGCCTGTGAGGTCGCCGACATCGGCGGCCCGTGCAACACCACCGGCATCGTGGCGGACGGTACGGTCGCGGACACCAACGGCGACGGCATCCACGATTACCGCGACCTGGACTCCGATTCGGATGGCATCTCCGACTGCATCGAAGCCATCGACGACCCGGCGGTAGGCAACGCCCTCGATGATTGCGTCGACGGCATCGCCCAGGGCGGCGGCGAGCAGTCCGGCAACACCGATCACGACGGCGACGGCACGCCCGACTACCGCGACTATGATGCCGATGATGATGGCGTGGCCGATATCGACGAGGACATCAACGGCGATGGTATCGTCAACTGTCAGCTCGACGGTTCCGGCGCAGCCGTCTCCGACCCGCGACCGGACCCGGCCTGTGGCAGCACCACGAGCCCCTTCGACGCCAGCTACCCGTACAACTACAACCCGGGCTGCCCGGCGGATAAGTGTCTGTTGGTCGAGAGCTCGCGCATCCACACCGACAGTGACGGCGACGGTATCCTCGACGGTTCCGACGGCGTGTTTCTGGTTTGCTCCACCGCCAACCTCAAGCCGATCAACGTCTTCTATTCGCAACCGGCCGACTTCGCCCTCGCCCTCGAGCAGAGCTTCGACCGCGCCGTGTCCGTGGCCCGCGGCGGCGCCGAGGCGGGCATCACCTTTGATGACGCTACCAGCAGCAACGGCTCGGCCGCGGTCAGTGGTTTTGTTCTGCAGCGTACGCCATCGGCCACCGCCCTCGCGACCACCGACGTCGATCCGGCCCGCGAGCTAATCGAGAAGGCCTTGGCTCAGGAAGCAACGGACCGCGGCTCGATGGCCGGCGCCACCGGGGTCAGCAGCGTCACCTTGGTGATCAATCGGAACTTCACCAGCTTCGACGGCTACGGAGTGGTCAGCTCGCGTTACAACGTCACCACCTCGAGCAACGTCAGCACCTGGCTGTTGCGCGACCGCTTGGCCAGCGCCCTCGACGCCAGCGTGGCCGGCTACACCGACACGGCCGGTGGTTTTTCGGCCACGAGCTTCACCCTGCTCACCGAGACCCTCTACCGCCACGACGACGGCGGGTCGATCGGATCGGTGATCGTGGTCGGCGCCCTGGTGCGCACCGGCACCGACTTCGACAGCATCCAAACCTTCAACTACCGCACCCGCTGCTCGCAGCAGTCCGTCGCCGCCTGTGCCTCACGTCCCGGTTGCGTGGTCAACGGTACGGCCTGCGAGGAGAGCCCGACCTACCAGATCCCCCTGTTCTTCGCCGACAACGTCACCAACGGCAGCGCCCTCACCCAGTGGGGTGATGACCTGGCGGCCCTTTGTCAGTCGTTGATTCAGGAGAACGGCGTCCTCGACTTCCTCTGGGTGGTTGATGACTCCGGCTCCATGGGCCAGGAGATTGCCCTGGTGCAAACCTCCGCGACTCTGTTCTTCGGGATCATGAACAACACCGAGGCCGATTACCGGGTCGCGCAAACTACCACCTACGAGAACCGCAGCGATTGGGAGCCAACCTCGAACTTCGCTTACGCCGCCAACGATGAGCTCTATCGGCGTAACGGCATGCTCCAGGGTGGCTTCACCGGCGCCATCTCTGGGTTGGTCGGCCGCTGCACCGACGTCATCAGCCAGGTGCCCTGCGACGCCGACCCGGTCTGCTATTGGGATGGCGCCCAAACTCCATCCTGCCGCTGGATCGACCGCGAGGTCACCTACCTGTGCAGCGAGGGCTGCGATAACGGCGCTGGCAACTGTTGCAGCAGCTGCCCCACAGGTGCGGCGATCAACGACCCGGCCTGTTTCTTCGCCTCGCGCTTGCCCACCGCCTCCGGCCGTGGCTCCGAGTTTGGGTTGCTCATCGGCCAGTGGGCGATGCACCGCTCCGGCGCGGAGTCACTCTGTACGACCGCCATCGACTCGAGCGCCTGCAACGCTACCTCGGGTTGTATGTGGAGCGGTGGGATCTGCTTGCCCAACTACTGCCAGCTGCCCGGCTGTACCGGCATCGATGAGGCGACCTGCGAGGCGGAGGTGGGTTGCGACTGGCGCAGCGGCGTTTGCTATTTGGGCATCGAGACCAACGGGGCCCAGTTCAGCAGAGCCGATGAGTGCAATGGCCACGATCCCACCGGCACGAGTCAGGTCCCCTACGGCTTCGACTACGGCGAGGACGAGCTCGAACCGGCCAACTGCGAGTGGAACCCGGCGGTCGGTGCCTGCTGGCCAACCTTTGGCTACCAATGCAGCCTCAACACCAGCGAGGCGAACTGTGACAACCAGGGGCCGCGCTGTCGCTGGGACACCTCCACCGGCACCGGCTACTGCGTGCCGGATCCGGTTTTCAACCAGGTGTTGTGCAACGAAACCACCTCGGCCGCGTGCGAGGCCCAGGGCGGCGGCTGGTGCGAGTGGGACGCGAGCGGCCTGTGTCGACCACCGTTGGTCTTCGGCTTCCGGCCCGAGGCCAGCAAGGTCGCCTTGATGTTCAGCGACGAGGAGGATTGTTACGTCAAGGACAACGACTGGAACGGCTCCTGCGATTTTGGCGAGGGGGAGTATCTCAGCTTCACCCACCCCATCCGCTTGCTGCGCGAGCGCTCCTACCTCGACTTCTACGAGTCGCGGGGCTTCATGGTCTTCGGCGTCCTCGGCGACAAGGCGGACCGGTCGCTGGCACCGAGCAGCTCGAACGGTGGTTGCGCCACCGCCCAGGCCGGCGAAGCCTACATCTCGGTGGCGGAGAGCACCGGCGGCGGTTGGGGCAGCATTTGCGCCGCGAATCTCTATCCGTCGATCGAGGCGATCGTCCTCGGCTCCATCGGCCGCGCCTCGCCCTACAAGCTCGAGGGTTTCATCGCCGGCAACGCGGTGCAGCCGATCTCTTCGACCATCAAAGTCGCGGTGGAGGTCTGTGACGTGCCGAGCGAGTATCCTCTGTGCCCGAGCGGGACCCATGTGGAAGTCGTACCGCGCTCCCGCGACTCCGGCTTTGACTACGACACGATCAACAACTCCCTGATCCTCTACGGCGGCGCGCGGCCGGTGCTCGAAGGCGATATCGTCGTCTCCTACCGCTATTGGATCGACCTGCCCCAGGATCCGTGGGGCGATCTGGACTGCCCGTGTCCCGAGACCGATGGCCCGGGCTGTGACTGCGGCGTTGGCCAGGCCTGCGGCTACGACGGCACCCTCGCCGGTGGCATCACCGACACCTGTGGCGGCGCCGGCAGTCAGATGGCCTGCGAGAGCCTACCTGGCTGCGCCTGGAACACCGCCAACGGCGGTGGCTGTTTTCCGAACGGGCTGTGCGAGCCGGACCCGACCTGTGGCGGCTATTG
>JAUUZB010001002.1 GCA_030590185.1 Deltaproteobacteria bacterium | reverse complement strand
GGTGTCGATCAACTGGAGGCTCAGGCCGAAGGCCTCGCCCACCTGGCCGATGGTGCCGGTGAGCAAGCAGTCGACCCCCAGGGCGCCACCGATCTCCGCGAGGCAGGCCATGTCCTCGCAGCCGAGGCTGATCCGCTGGGCTTCGAAGGTCAGCATCTGTTCGATGTCCTGGCGGGTGATCACCTCGAGCTGCTTGATCTTGCCCGCCTCCCCGGCGACCACCGCGGTGAGGTTGGCGGCGACCTCCGCTTCAACACCGGATGGCCTGAGATCGAGGACCGCGACGCGGATCAACTGCGCCTCGGCGTGGGCCGCCGTGGCCGAACAAAGGACGATCAACAGGAACGCGAAGCTACGGGCCATCTCCCCCCCCCAGTTTGCTCAGTTCACGGAACGCAGCTCCAACACGCTGTTGGTGTCGATTGTCATCATGCCGCCCATGCTGGTGCTGCCGGTCATGGTGCCTTGGACGCGGTCGAGCATACCGCGCGTCAGATCGAAGGTCATGGTGAAGTCGCCGGTCATCTTGACGCCCATGACGGTGCCTGTGCCCCCGGGAGCAGCGCCGCCACCGCCCATGCCAGGCATGGCGCCCATGCCGGGCATGGCGCCCATGCCGGGCATGCCCATCGGCACCGCGCCCCCCGGCGCACCAAACCCGCCGCCGAAGTCGTCGCCGCCGGCTTCATCCGCCGCCGCCGCGGCCACTGGCGCGCCTGCGTCCACCTCGGTGCCGATCTGGTAACGGATCTTGGCGCGGCTCCCCGAGACTTCGAGCACGCTCATCCCGATCGTCGTCCCCATCATCTCGACCGAGAAATTCTGCCCGCGGCTGACGTTCCCCTCCGGGAGCACTAGCATGGCGAGGAACTGCGCCGGCAGCAGCTCGATCTTGGGCTTGTCCTGCTTGACCGCGACCTTCTTTTTCTTCTTGCCGATCTTCTTGAGCGAATAGCCGCCCCGCAGCTCGCCGGTGCGCGGATCGAACTCGGCGTAAACCGTAACCTCCTCGTCACCTGCCCGGGAGGTGGCTGACACGCTGCCGGGTGCGCCCTTGGCAGAGACCAACATGTTGTTCCCTGATTCGTCGACGACCAGGTAGATGGTCTCCTTGAAGGTGAACCGTCCCTTGTGATCGATCTCGATCTCATTGGTGACGGCGCCGGCAGGCAACCGATCGAGGCCGGCGATCATCCGGCCGTTGGCGTCCTTCACCTCGAAGCTCTCGATCACGATTTTGCCTTCGGCGATGTTGCCCCGCACCCGGTCAATGACGATCGCAAAGAGCGAGGTGGTGGAGGTTCGCAGGTCGATGTTCATGCCCATCCCGGACATGCTGTTTTGGTCCTGGGATTGGGCCACGAAGCGGTAGGTCTGGCCCGCCCGCCAATTGTAGCGCAGGGAGGCGGCCTCGGCCGGGAGCCCGGTCACGAGGATGATCACGAAGAGGATGAGCTGCCGCATGAATCTCTCCTGGGGTGTGGGATGGTGGCGGCTAGGACGCCTGCCGCCGCGTTCTATTCCCGCGGTTCAGTCAACCCTGGGTCACGAGCTCGGCTGGTTGAGCAAGATGCGCATCTGGCCCACCACGTCGCCCATCAGTCGCGCCGCGGACTCGACCGCCGCCGGTTCGGTGAGGTCGACCCCCGCTCCCTTCAATAACTCGAGGGGAGGCTTGGAGGAGCCGCCCTCGAGCATGCCGAGGTAGGCCACGCGGGCCGCGTCGCCGCCGTTCTTGATCCGTTCGGCCAAGGCGATACCGGAGGAGAGGCCGGTGGCGTACGAGTACACGTAGTACTTGTAGTAGAAGTGCGGGATGTAGGCCCACTCGAGGCCGTCGTTCTCGCCGATGGTGAAGTCCGGGCCGTAATATTCGGCGAGCAGACCGCGATAGATTCCACTGAGCAGCTCGGCGGTGAGCGGGGTGCCGTTCTCCGCCGCGGTATGCGCGGCGAGCTCGAACTCGGCGAACAGGGTCTGGCGATAGATGGTGGTGCGGATGGTCTCGAGCAGCTCGTTGAGGATGGAGAGCCTCTCGGCGTCGGTCTTGGCGTTGGCGAGTAGATAGTCGGAGAGGAGCTTCTCGTTGAGGGTCGAGGCGATCTCGGCGATGAACGGCACGTAGTTGAAGGTGATGTACGGCTGGTTGTTCATGGCGAAGTGGCTGTGCAGGGCGTGGCCGTACTCGTGGGCCAGGGTCGAGAGGTCGTCGACGCCGTTGTAGTAGTTCATCTTGACGTAGGGATGGGCGCCGAAAACACTTGAGGAGAAGGCGCCGCTAGCCTTGTCGGCGTGCGGGTAGAGATCGATCCAACCGTTCTTGGGATCCATGCCGTGGTTCAGCATCTTTATATAGTCCGAGCCGAGGGGCGCGAGCGCCGCCGGGAGGATGTTGAGGGCCTCGGCGTAGGTCACGTCCATGTCGACGCTCGGTACCAGCGGCGTGTACAGGTCGTAGACGTGGAGCTCTTTGAGATGCATGCGTTCCTTGCGCAGGCGGATGTAGGCGTGCAGCGGTTGGAGGTTGGCTTTGATCGACTGGATCAGGTTCCGGTAGACCGCGGGGTTGATGTTGTCCTTGTCGAGGTAGGCGGCGAGGGCGCTGTCGTAGCCCCGGGCCCGGGCCAAAAAGACGTTGAAGTTGATCTGCCCGGCGAAGGTGGCGGCCAACACGTGCTGGTTGGCGTTGAGGGTCGCGAAGAAACCCTCCACCGTGTCGCGGCGCACCCGGCGGTCGGTGGAGCCGCGGAACTTGCCGTAGTTGGAGAGGGTGAGCTGCACGGGCTGGCCGCGCTCGTTGGTGATGGTCGGTAGGGTGAGGTCGGTCATCGCCGCCCGGAAGGCCTTTTCGAAGTCGGACGGGATCTCGTTGAGGTCGATCTCCGCCCACAGGTTGTCGCCGGCCAGCTGCATGAGATGCTCGCCCTCGGCACCCAGCACCCGCGACTGCCGCCGCCGCAGGTTGTCGATGTAGACGGCGAACTTGCCGGCCC
>JAUUZB010000963.1 GCA_030590185.1 Deltaproteobacteria bacterium | reverse complement strand
GTGTAGGCGTGCACCGCCGGGTCGATGGCCGGGGTGACCTTCCGGATGAGCAGCTTGGCCTCGGCCACTGCCTTGGGGCCGGTGGCGAGGATGCCGGCCGCCATCCCGTCGACCGTGGCGTCGAGTTGGTCCGCCGGGACGACCTCGTGGACCAGCCCGAGCTCCTTGGCCTTGTGGCCATCAAACAGCTCGCCGGTGAGGAAGTAACGCCGGGCCGCCGAAATGCTGATCTTACGCAGCACGAATGGGGAGATCACCGCCGGCACCACCCCGAGGCGCACCTCGGAGAAGCCGAACCTGACCGTATCGATGGCCACCACGATGTCGCAGGCGGCCACCAGACCGAGACCACCGCCGATGGCCGGGCCGTTGAGCCGGCAGATCACCAGCCGCGGGGTTTCGTCGATGATCCTAAAGATGCTCGCCATGGCGCTGGCGTCCTCGGCGTTGCCGCTGTCGCCGAGGGAGACGCTCTGCTGCATCCATTTGAGATCCGCGCCGGCGCAGAAGGCCTTGCCCTCACCGCTGAGAATCACCACCCGGACGTCGGGGCCGAGCTCCACGAAAGCCGCGGTGAGCTCCTTGATCAGGGTTTCGTTGAAGGCGTTGCGCACCTCGGGGCGGTTCAGGGTGATGCGGGCGACGCCGTCTTGGGTCTCGACGCGTACGGTCTCCATCACGAACTCCTAGGCTGGTGGGGCCGCGGGTTTCGCAGAGATTCCGGCCGAATGCAACGCGCCGCTTTTTAGAGGGGTCCCGAGCGCTACAGTATGATCCGGGGGGATGACGTCGGGATATGCTCGGCAGCGGGGCTCACGTAGCCTCTCGGAGTGGTGGCACAGCCTGCCGTGGAACGGCGTATTCTGGCTGTGCGTCGTGGCCATGCTCGCCCCCGCCGCGTTCTTTGCCGTCCAGGCCGAGTCCGACCGGGAGCGGTTGCTCGGGGTCCGGCCCGAGGCACTCGCGGAGGTCGACTCCGGTCAAAGCGCCAGGGTGGTGTTGATCCTCAACGGTGACGAGTTCGTGATCGAGCGCGACGCCCGGCGCGCCCGGGTGCGCATGATCGGCATCAAGTCCTTCGACCCGGTGGTCAACGAACGGGAGATCACCGCCTACGGCGACGCCTCGGTCCATTTCCTCAAGCAGTGGATTTTGGACAAGGAAATCCGCCTGGTCTTCGACACCCCGAAGCAAGATGAGCACGGCCGCTACCTCGCCTACGTCTACCTCGGGGAGATCGACATCAATCGCCGGATGGTCTCCGAGGGGATCGCCATGGCCTACACCGAGTTCGAGGTCGCGCGGGAGCGCGAGTATCTCATGGCTGAGATCCAACCCCGACAGATCGGCGTCGGCATTTGGGGTGGCACCAAGGCGCAAACTCGCATCCTCGGTTTGCGACGCGAATGGTCCAACGTCCGCCTGGAGCGCCATGGCCGCTCACCGGTCGACCCATTGCTGGAAGATACGCCATGATCCGTCGGGCCCTCAGCAATTTCTGGAACATCCTGCGCCACCCGCCGATCCCGTTCAAACTGGCGGTGGTGCTGGTGGCGGCGGTGCTCTACGGCGCCAGCGGCTACATCTACTTCGAGCGCCTGGCCAAGCCGGAGATCACCTGGGCGGACGGCTTTTGGTGGGCGGTGGTGACCATGACCACGGTTGGCTACGGAGACCACTTCCCGGTCACCAACGCCGGTCGCTTCCTGATCGCCTACCCGCTGATGTTGCTGGGTATGGGCTTCATGGGTTTCGGACTCGCTGAGCTCGCCGGCTTCGTGCTGCGCGCCGATCTCCTCAATAGAAAGGGCTTGATGATGAGCACCCGGAGCGAACAGATCGTGGTCTGCAACTACGGCTCCCGTGGGCGGTTCATGCAGCTGTTGCGAGAGCTGCGCTCCCAGCCTCAACTGCTCAAACACCCGGTGCTGCTGATCGATCGTGACCTGGAGACCTTGCCGACCGAAATCGCAGAGCTGGGCGTGCAGTTCATCAAGGGCCACCCGGGACGCATCGACACCCTGCGGCGGGCGAACCTCCAGGGCTCCCGCCTGGCGGTGGTGATCGCCAGCGACCCCAACGACCCAGCCTCGGACGACTTCACCACCACCATCTGCCTGTCGCTCAAGACCCTGTACCCTGAGCTGCGGCTGGTGGCCGAGTGCGTGGACCCGGACAACCAGGAAACCATGGCCCGCTCGGGCTGCGACAGCATCGTCTGCGTGATGAGCCTCGGCCCGGGGATCCTCGCCCAGGAGCTCCACGACCCCGGCGTGGTGCAGGTCCTCGAGGAGCTGACCATCTGGGACGACGACGTCAACAACATCTTCATCGTGCCGGTGTCGGTGGGCGGCCGTGAGCGCACGGTCGCGGATCTACGCACCTGGGCCGACGAGCACGTCGTCACCGTGCTCGGCATCCGCGCCGACGAAAAGCTCGAGCTCAACCCCCGCGGAGACCGGGTGATCCAGGACGGGGAGTCGGCGGTGGTGATGACGCCCCTGCGGCCCAAGGAGATTTGGCTCTAGGACTGTGACCGGGGCGAGTTCCCTTCGACTCGCTGCGCTCGCTCAGGACAGACGGGTTATCGGATTCGCTCAGGACCGACGGGTCATTCGATTCGCTCAACGCACCCGCCCGCAACAACGCTTGTACTTCTTGCCGCTCCCGCACGGGCACTTGCTGTTGCGCCCGATCGGCGCACCGGAGGGAACGCCCTCCTTCCCATCCGACGCCGGGTCAAAGCCGTAGAAGCGCCTGAGCTCCCCGTAGAGCTCCGGGGTGTGCTCTTTCATCTGCGTCGGCTTCTCGAAGAAGCTCTCGGTGGCCACCGCAAAGAACTCCGCCTCGTTGGTGGCGCCGTAATCACGCATCACCCGGCGCTCGTCCCGTTCACGCTCCACTAGGCGCTCATAATGATGGCCCATCACCGTGGCCCAGGGGCGATAGTCCTCCGTGGTGCGCAGCACCGGCGCGCCATCGAAGTCACCGTCCGCCACGTCGAGGACGTGGGCGAACTCGTGGGTAGCCGTGTCATGGCCGTCATCCGGGTTCTTCAGCCCCGCCAGCACCGACGGCCAGGAGAGC
>JAUUZB010000284.1 GCA_030590185.1 Deltaproteobacteria bacterium | reverse complement strand
GGTCGGGAAATCGTGGATAGCCATGGCAGCGGTCAGCATCTGGCTCTTCATATCCGGAGGCGCCGAGGCGATCGCCTCGAGCGGGATGATCAAGCCGACACGCCCGATGCCATGGATGAAGGCGAAGATCGCGATCAGGGCGCCGGCCAACATCATCACCGCCGCTCCAAAAGCGTTGGCGCGATCCGACCCGGCCGCCCAGGCCGCCAACCACCGCGATCCGAGACCGATGATGGCGCCGATGGCCGTCACCACCATGGTCGATGCGATCAGCAAGAACCAGGTGCGGCCGGTGAGCACGTCGCTGCGCAACTGCCACGCGACCACCGCCGCGAACAGGGCGGGGATCAACCCCAAGCCGATCAGGATCCCGCCGCCGCGTGCCTTCGGATCCGTGACAGCGAGAGGAGCGGGGGCGGTCACCGCCGCGAGGAAGACCACGGGCAGGGCGCCACAGCCGGCGACGATGAAGCCAAACTGCCGGGTGAGCTCAGCGATGGCGAGGCTCGCCGTCCACATCTGCATCTGCATGTCCGGCGGCGCGGTCATGGTCGCGTCAAAGGCCTGCGAGATGCCGAGCGCGGTACCACCGATACCGATGAAGGCCGCCGCCGCGGGGAAAACGAAATGCACCACCACCGGCAGAGGCCGGTGCAGGTGATGCCGCGCCAGGAGCACGCCCACGACGAGCTGGCCCAAGGCCATCAGCACCACCAGGTGCATGAAGATCCCGCCGTTGATGTACCAGCGCACCGGCGCCCCCCCCGCGACCAGAAAAATACCGACGCCGATACCGACAAACGCCAGGACGTGAGCGACGATGATGGCGATCATGGGTCCTCCCTTGCGAGTCAGCTCGGCGTTTAGCCGGGGCGCGAGGGGGAGTCGAGTCAACGCGTCTCGACGCGAGTCTTTGGGCGATCTACGTGGCCAGCAAATTCGACGTCCCCCACGTCTCAGACGATACCTTCAGGCAGGTCCTCGAGCTCACCCGCTCACCGCTCATCACCAACAAAGAGCTCGTCCCGAGGTCCAACGACCCGGACTCCATTGGCGAGTGGGAACGCCCGGTCGGTCCGACTAACGATGGTGCGACGGCTGATCGCAGCCTCTCCGAGATGTTTCGCGGCCACCTTGAAGCCGGCCGCATCCTTGCTCGACGGGTGTTGGCTCCATTTCGCCTCGATGAGCTCGAATTTACCACCGCGATGCAGAACGAAGTCCACTTCTTTGGCGCGGTCCCGCCAAAAGTAGATGGCGTTACCGGGTTGGGCGAGGGCATACCGTTTGCGGAGCTCGGCTTGGACGAAGGTCTCCCACACGGCGCCGCGGTAGGACGATTCTGCGAGCTCAGCTACGCTGCGCAGACCGAGCAGGAAGCACATCAAGCCGGTATCGGAGAGGTAGAGCTTGGGGCTCTTGGTCATGGACCGGGTGCGATTGGCGAACCAGGGTTCGAGCAGCTGCACCTGTCCGGAGGCTTGAAGGACCGAGATCCACTCGTTGGCTGTCGATGGGCTGATCCCTACGTCTCGGGCGAGATCGGATTTGTTGAGCACCTGGGCGGATCGTAAGGCGCAGGCACGAACGAAACGCTCAAAGTCCCGTAGGCTGCCGACCCGCAACAGGGAGCGGACATCACGCTCGAGGTAGGTGACGACATAAGAAGCGAAGTACTCGTGGGCATCGAGCTCGGGGCACCCGTAGAGCTCGGGGTAACCACCCCTGAGGACGATCTCATCGACGGAGAGCTCGGGTAGGGCGGCGTGGATTTCCGCGCAGCTCAGGGGCTCGAGATCGAGCACCGCAGTGCGTCCTGCCAGGGAATCGGCGACCTCTTTGATGAGTAGGAACTTTTGCGAGCCGGTGAGAATGAAGCGGCCGGTTTGTTCCCGATGGGCGTCGATGTCGACCTTGAGGTGTCGGAATATCTGGGGCGCGTATTGCACCTCGTCGAGCACCAAGGGCGGCGGGTTCTTGGCCAGGAATGTCGAGGGGTCGAGCTCAGCCTCGGCCGCGTTCGCCGGGAGGTCGAGGGACACGTACCGGGCTTGGTCGAAGAGACGTTTAACCAGAGAAGTCTTGCCGGTTTGCCGCGCTCCCGTGAGGACCACCGCGGGCCGTTGCGCGGCGAGGCGTGCCACGGTTGACGAAATTCTTCTTTGAATCCACATATATGCATAATTTACGATGATGTCGGGGATAATACAAGGTCGTGCGCCAAACTCGACCACATGAGGGCTGCATCATGACCAATGGGGGGGGCGGCGTGGGCGCGTGGCGACAGGTTTGACGCCGTGGACCGAAAAGGTAGCCGGCGCACGGATGGGAATGCTCAACCCGGCTGAGAATCAGCGCTAGCCTCATCCCGCTCACGCCCGATCACCTCGCCGAGGTGATTGACCAGAGCCTGAACCCCGTCGCCGGTGGCCGCTGAGATGGCGTAGAACGGCAAATCGTTCTGTGAAGCATATTGAGCCACCTCCGCGGTGGCCTCGGCGGTCTCGGGCAGGTCGGTCCGATTGAGGACCAACACCCGGTCCACCGTGGCCAGCTCCTCGTTGTGCAACCGCATCTCCCGCTCGATCGCCTCAAAGTCGCGGATCGGATCGCGCTCCGGATCCTCTGGCACGACGTTGACCAGGTGCACGATGCGCCGCACCCGCTCGACGTGACGCAAGAACCGCGCGCCTAGGCCGGCACCCTCATGGGCGCCGACGATCAGACCCGGCACGTCGGCCACCACGAAATCCCGGTGGAGCCCGAAGCGCACCACCCCGAGGTTCGGCACCAGGGTGGTGAAGGGATAGTCGGCGATCTTCGGTTTGGCCGCGGAGATACGCGCGATCAAGGACGACTTGCCGACGTTGGGGAAGCCCACTAGGCCGACGTCGGCGAGCAGCTTGAGCTCGAGCCGAATGTTGTGCTCCTCCCCATCCTCGCCCGGTTGGGCGAAGCGCGGTGCCTGGCGCACGGAGGTTTTGAAATGCTCGTTGCCTTTGCCGCCGCGGCCGCCGCGGGCCACCACCAGCTCAGCACCGGGTGCGTCGAGGTCGGCGAGCAGGTCGCCGGTGTCGGCGTCATAGACCACGGTGCCCACCGGCACGCGCAGTTGGACCGTGTCGCCATCCCTGCCGCTCTTGGCGCGGCCCTCGCCATTGGCGCCGCTCCTGGCGACGTGGCGCGGCTTGAACTTGTAATCGAGGAGACTGGCGAGCTGCGTGTCGGTGGAGATCACAACGTCGCCGCCGCGGCCACCGTTCCCGCCGTCCGGCCCGCCATGGGGCACGTACTTCTCGCGCCGGAAGGAGACGCTGCCAGGCCCGCCCCTACCGGAGCGAACGAGGATTCTGGCTTCATCTATGAATTTGTACCGCAAGAGGGCTCCTGCGGCCGGGCGTCAGATCAATTGGGGTAGACCCGCGCCTCGGTGCGACCCTTGTGATGCTCGTAGCGAACGACGCCATCGAGCAGGGCGAAGAGGGTGTGATCGCGGCCGCAGCCGACGTTGTGGCCCGGATGGATCTTGGTGCCACGCTGGCGCACCAGGATGTTGCCGGCCTTGACCGGGTTACCATCGTGCCGCTTGAGCCCCAGGAACTTGGGATTGGAGTCGCGACCGTTTCGGGTTGAGCCCTGACCTTTTTTATGTGCCATCTCTCAGCCCTCGATTCCGATAATTTCGATCTCGGTGAACGGCTGCCGGTGACCGATCATCTTGTGGTAGCCCTTGCGGCGCTCTTTCTTGAAGACGCGAATCTTCGTGCCGAGGCCCTGGGTGACAATCTTGGCGGTGACCACGGCGCCGTCCACGCGGGGCCGGCCGATCTTCGGCTCTTGCTCGCCGCCAATCATCAGGACGTCGTCGAGCTTGAGCTCGTTGCCCACTTCACCTTCGAGCCTATCGACCCGCAGGCGCTCACCTTTTACGACGCGGTGCTGCTTGGCACCGGTACGAATGACTGCATACATGTCGGTCCTCCTTCAGGACGCGAGAGGGGGGCTTTTTAGGGGAGTCCGGGAGGCTTGTCAAGCGAGGAAAAGCCCGATGATTCGCTTTCTTACGCGTTTTCCCGCCGGAGCCTCAGCTGTCGAGGTCGTCCACGGCGCTGCGCCAGGCGGCCATGAAACGGGCCGTGTCCTCCCCCTCCACCCTCAGCAGGAGCCGCTCACCCTCGCCGGCGCCCGCGGCCAGGATGAAGCGATCCGGGCCCGCGGCGTCCTTGCGCAGCTCGAGGGGCAGACCGAGGAACGTCCCGGCGGTGACCATGGCCGAGGTGTTCTCGCCGCGGTGGGTGTCGAGAAACTCGAGCACCGCGTGGGCGGAGGCCCGATCCGGGAGCCGGAAGTCCAGCTCCCAACAGCGCGTCTCCAACGCGACGCGCAGCGCATCCCGGCCGTCCTCGACCGGATCGAGAAACTCCACGCTCCAATCGTCGCACTTGCCCAACCCTGCTAGCTCAACGGTCACATCGTCCTCCTCGCATCATATACTCCCCCCTCATCATCACTCGGGACAACCATCCCGACTCGCCCCGGCCTCGCGCAGGGCGCCCAGCAACATCTTGCTGGTCAGGATCTCCGGCAGCAGCTTGGCGCTGGCGTCATCCTGGCAGGCCGGGAATACCAGGTACATCGGCACCCCGGCCCGGCGATAGCGCTTGAGCCAGGCGTGGATCTCCGGATCGAAGCGCGTGTGGTCCGCCTTCATGGGTACCGCGCCGAGCTCAGCGAGCAGCGCCCGGATCGGCTCCCGCTCGATCACCAGCCGCTCGTTGGCCTTGCAGTTCATGCACCAGTCCGCGGTGAAGTCGATAAACACCGTCTTGCCCTCGGCGCGCACCTCGGCCAGACGCGCGTCGGAAAAGCTCTGCCACTCGATCAAGCCGGTGTGCAGAGAAGCGGCCTGGGCCTCCTCGCGGCTCGGGAAATCCAGCACCCAGCCGCCGAACAGCAACACCACCGCCAACAACGGCGCCGCGGTCAAGAAGCGCCGGCCCAGGGGATCGGCGGCGCTGGTGATCTGACCAAAGAGCCAGGTGGCAAAGGCCAGGGCGGTCACGAACCAGACCACGTTCATGGCCGCGACACCCGAGTAACCATCGGACACCACGGTGAGCAACCAGACCGCGGTGGCGAACAAGAGAAAAGCCAGGCCACGCATGGCGCGGTCGTAGCCCTCCGAGACCTTGCGCGGCAGAAGCCGCGTCCAGCCGGTCCACACCCCGAGCAGCAAAAAGGGGAGCGCTAGGCCCACCCCGACCATCAACAGAAACAGGACGACCTCGACGCTGCTGGCGGTGAAGGCGTAGCCGAGGGCCGGGCCGAGCATCGGCGCGGTGCAGGGGGTGCCGAGGAAGGTGACCAACAGGCCGGTGAAGAACGAGCCGAGCACCGGGCTCTTGTAGAACAGCTTGGCCAGGCGGCTCATCTGCCCCTGGTGTTGGCTGCTCTTGAGGGAGAAGACCTCGAGCATGCCGAGGCCGAGCACCAGCAGCAGAGCGACCATGAAGGTCAGGAACCACGGGTTCTGGAATTGGAAGCCCCAACCCACCTCGTGGCCGAGTAGCTTGAGCACCACCACCACCACGCCGAGGCCGAGCATGGTCGCCTCCACGCCGGCGAAGTAGGCGATGCCGCTGGTGAGTAGTAGCTTGCGCTTGGCCGCCGGGCTGTCGCCCTTTTCCGCGGTGCGCACCACCCCGAGCAGCTTGGGCACCACCACGGGGATCACACAGGGCATGACGTTGAGCAGCAGGCCGCCGAGCAGCGCGAAGATCAAGAGCAGGAGGAAGGATTGGCCCCCCCCGCCCACCGGCGCGGTGGGAGCAACGGCGGCACTCGGCTCAGCCCCGGAGGGTGGAGATCCGCTCGAAGGTCCGGGCGCCGCGCCGGGGTCGGACTCCGGCTCTGGCGGTCCGTAGGCGCGGATCCGATGGACCCCGGGGGGCGCGTCCGCGGCGGCACCAGCGGAGCGTCCGATCACGACGCCACCGGCGCCGGGCAAACAGGTCTCCCCCTCCATGGTGACGTGCACCACGTACCGGCCCTCGGCGTCCCGTTCGCTGCCGTTATCCACGACCTTGCAATAGCCGCCATACAACCAACGGGGCACGAAACGATCGATCGAGGCAAAGCCGGTGACGACGAAGCGCGCCTCGTAGCGGCCGTCCGAGTAGGT
>JAUUZB010001144.1 GCA_030590185.1 Deltaproteobacteria bacterium | reverse complement strand
GATCCGGGCGGGTCACGTCGTCCGCCGAGAGCTCGATGAAGTTACCATCGGCGAGCTGAACGCCCACCCGGCGCTTGAGGATGTTGAGGTCGCGAACTCGGCCCTCACCCGATGGAGTGATCACCCGTTTGCCGAGCTTTGGCATGCCCTTGCGTGCCAGCTGGTAGAGCTCCTGCTCGTAGCGCAAGCAGCAGCGCAGCCGGCCGCAGACGCCGGAGAGCTTCTCATGATTGAGGGCGAGGTTCTGGTCCTTGGCCATGCGGATCGAGATCGGGCGGAACTCCGGCAACCAGGAAGCGCAGCACAGCTCCCGGCCGCAGCCCCCTACGCCGCCGGTGTGTCGCGCCGCGTCCCGCACGCCCACCTGGCGCATCTCGATGCGCGTGTGAAAACGTCGCGCCAGGTTTTTTACCAGGCCGCGAAAGTCGATGCGCTCATTGCTGGTGAAATAAAAGATGGCGCGGGTGCCGGAGTGGGCGATCTCCACCGCCACCAGTTTCATCGGTTGCTCGAGGGCCCGAATGCGTTCGTTGCAAAAGGCGAAGGCCTCCTGCTCCCGTACCTGATTGCGCCGCATGATGCGCTGGTCATCCTCGGTGACGACTCGCATTACCGTGCGCAGCGCGCGGGCGGTGCGGGTCAGCTCCGGGGCTAGCAGGACGGTGCCCGGGAACGGCCCGCGCTCGGTCTCGGCGATCACCGTGTCGTTGCGCGCTAGCTCGAGGTCGCCGCAGTCGAGCATCGCTAGCTGGCCGGCGACCCGGAAGCGCACCACCACGGTGCGGACCTCCCGTTCTCCGTTGGGGTCCCGATCCTCGGCTGGCTCGGCGTTCATGGTCGGGCCAGCGGCCGCCGATCCAAGAGTCCGGCGAGCCGCAGCAGCACGCTCTCGAGGCTCAGGGCGCGGTTCGGATTGAGGGTGCGCAGGCGGCGCTGCCGGACGATGCGATCGACCGCCTCAACCAGGCCCGGCTCAGGCTCGGGCTCTGACCCGGCCACGCTGTGACGCGCTGCCAGGCGGTCGCGCAGCTCGACCTCCAATAGCGCCAGGGCGAGATCGGTGCGCTTGGCGTCGGCACCGAGGTCGGCCGAGGCCTCGACGATCGCCGCCGCCGAGCCGTGGCCCCCGAGAACCCGACGAAGTGTGTCGAGCACGTCCGGGGCGCCCGCGTCCACCAACACTTGCGCGGCGTCAACGTCCGGTCCAACGAGCGAGGCGAGGGGGCCGGCGACCTCGGCGTCGATGCCGGCGGCGGTGAGAGTCTCGCGGGCGCCGGTACGGTCCGGCGGGTGCAGGCGGATCCGCTGGCAGCGCGAGCGCACGGTGGGCAGCAGGGCGCGGAAACGCGTCGCCGCCAGCAGAAAACAGGTCGGTCCGGGCGGCTCCTCCAAGGTTTTGAGCAGGGCGTTCTGGGCCTGGGGGTTCATGCGATCGGCGCGGCGCACGATCACGACCTTGGTCGGAGATTCCACCGCCTTGAGTCCCAGGCGAGCCGACGCCTCGCGGATGGTGTCGATGGTGATCATGTCCTTCTCGTTCGGCTCGATCACCATCACGTCCGGGTGGTTGCCACCCGCTAGCTTGCGGCACGGGGCGCACTCGCCGCAGCCTGAGTGTTCGGCCCGGTTCGCGCACACCAGAGCTTGAGCGATGGCATCGGCGAGGTCGTTGGCGGCGCCCTCCCGCTGAGCCACCAGGGCGTAGGCGTGGTGCAACCGGTCGTTGGCCAGGGCGTGGGTTAGGGTCTCGACCGCCCGGGGCTGGGCAGCGCGCAGGTCAGCCAATGACACGATATTCTCCACGGCTCCGATACCTCCTCAAAAGCAGAGCATCGTATGACCTTTTACCGCTGTCAATCGGTGCGATCCTGGTGTTGAGTTGGAGGGTGAGCGCGATTCACCCCGCCGGCCTGCGGCGCGTCCTGATCCTGCGTTTCGGCGCCCTCGGGGACGTGATCCTGACCTCCACCGCCATCGGCGCCCTCGCTGAGGCGTTCCCGGAGCTCGAGATCCACGTGGCCACCAAGGCGGCCTTCGCCGATCTGCTCCGCGCCGATCCCCGGGTCACCGGCGTTCATCCGCTCGTCCCGGATCAGGGGTTGCTCGCCTATACCCGTGGGCTGCGCCGTCTCGCCCCCGACGCGGTTTTGGATCTGCACGACAGGCTGCGCAGCCGACTCGTGGGTTTGCGCCTCCCTGGCACCCGACGGGTCGTTTGGCGAAAGCGTCATTGGCGCCACAACCTGCCGGTGCGGCTCGGTCTGCGCCCGTTTCACGCCAGCCTGCGGGTGAGTGAGCGCTACCTGCGGGCCGCCGAGGAGCTGGTCGAGCGCTCCCTCCCCCGCGCCCCGTTGCGTGCCTTTGTCAGCGAAGACGCCCGAAGCCGCGCCGACGGGGTCCTCGCCAAGGGTGGGATCGAGCCTGGGTCCCCGCTGTTGGGCATCGCCCCGGGCGCCAAGTGGGAGACCAAGCGGTGGCCGGTGGTGCGCTTCGCCGAGGTTGCCGAGCGCGCCCGGGCGACCGGCGTCGGTGTCATCCTCACCGGCAGCCCAGGCGAGCGGGACCTCGGCGCGGCCATCGTCGAGCGGGTCCCGTCCGTC
>JAUUZB010000821.1 GCA_030590185.1 Deltaproteobacteria bacterium | reverse complement strand
TCTCGTAGTTGGGAAACCCGATGGTCACCGCCGGGTCGAAGGTCCCAGAGGGCTTGTCGTCCGCGCCACGCTGGCCAAGAAACGTCGCCACGCCGCAGGTTGTCGAGGCGATGGCGATATCCGGCGTGCCGTCCGAGTTGAAGTCGCCAACCCGGGCGGAGCCGTTGCCACAGGGGGTGTTGAGCTGCGTTTTTTGAAAACGGCCAGTGGGCTTTTCCGTCGCAGGATCGATCTCGCCGAATAGGATGAACGCCTTGCTCGAGCCGGTGGCCGGTACGATCAGGTCGGTTGCCCCGTCGAGGTTGAGGTCGCTCGCCCTCAAGTCGTACGGAACGTAGTAGGCCGAGGTCTCCATCGTGATCGTCTGCTCGAGGTGGAAAGCACCCCTCGGTCGTTGCGAGCCGCCATCACGTTCGCCGTGGTAGACGTAGAAGACGGTCTGCGTGGAGTAGCTACACGAAAAGTAACAGGCGTGCTGCGGGGCTACGACGAAGTCCAGGATGCCATCCCGGTTCCAGTCGCCGGCCTCCACCAGGTAGCCGTAGGTGCTGCCCATCGCCGTGATGTCGAGGAGCTCAGCGCTGAAGATCCCGTTGCCACGCCCGTTGGTGGCGCCTTGCCACAACAGGTGGACCTGCCTCCAGCCCACCACGAGCACGTCAGGTACGCCGTCATTGTCGAAGTCACGCACCACCGGCTGGCTGACGGCGTGGTTCAGAACGTGAGTCCCGCTCCATTCGAGCTCACCGGTGCCCTGTCCGCGACTGCCCTGACCATAAAAGAGGTTCATTCCACCCCCACTGTCGAGAGTGGGGGTGACGATGTCGGGGATGCGGTCGCCATTGAGGTCGGCGGCGGTGGCCTTGCGACGGTCGTTGTTGCCGGGGAGGTGACCCGCGAACCGGAAGCCACCATCGCCCGAGCCTCTCTCGCCTTCGCCCCACGTGAAGTGGAGCGGCGCCTCGGGTAGATCGGGGTATCCCGTACCCACGACCGCGATCGCCAGGTCGGTATTCCCGTCGCCGTTGAAATCTCCGGCGGCGACGTCGTAGCCGTGGATGAGGGTCCTGGTAATGTAGGGCACCTCGTCGGGAAGCTCGACGCGGGGGAGGAGGGTGGCATCCGTATCGGAATAGCTCAGCTCGCGTGACGCGAAATAACCCGTGGCAAAGCCCTCGTCGTCGGGAACAGCGGTGAGGATTGCGATGGTTGGTGGAGTGAACGTCGCCCCCCAGGAATTCCCGGTCTTGAAACCTTTGGCGTTGAGCGCGATCAGGTCTGTGAGGCCGTCATCGTTGACGTCGGTAGCGATCAAGCGCGAGGTCTCGTTGGGTACGGTGGCGTTGGCGCCGGCGATAAAAGAGCCCGAGGGTATGCCGAAGCCATCCCGTTGCCCGATGAGGATCTGCATGGCGAGCTTGTCACCGGGCACGGCGATGTCGGTGACCGCGTCGCTGTTGAAATCTCCACAAGCCAGGGTCAGCGGTGGCGACTCGATCGGGATCGAGCGTGGCGTGCACAGCCCACCGCCACACTCGTCCTTCGTGGTCGCGACGTTGCCGTCGCAGTCGAACCAATGGACATCACCCTGGTAGCAGTCGGAGGAGGCCTCGGGATCGCAATCACAGGCTCCAGCCGTGCAAGAGCCGCTGCCACATTCCTTGGCCCTGTGGCTGAGCACGCCGTTGCAGTCTAGCCAATAGACGTCGCCGTCGAAGCAGTCGAGCGTCACCTGGCTGCTGCAATCGCAGGCCTCGCCGGTGCAGAGGTCACCAATGCAGGGATCTCGGATGGCGGCGAGGGTGCCGTGACAATCCTGCCAATAGAGGTCACCGCCGAAACAGGTTGAGGACGCTCGGCTGCTGCACTCGCAGATGCCACCGGCAAAGGTTCCGCTCGGCCGTAGCGTCACCGGATCGGCCTGGCCGAGCAACACGACCAGTTCGCTGTCACGATAGTCCGCGGCCACCAAATCGGCGATGCCGTCGCCGTTGAGCTCGGTAACGATGACCGCGACGAGATCGCCATCGACCGCGGTCAGGCCCGGGGGCTCGATGAACGCTCCGGAGGCCTTGCCGGAGGTCGCGTCTCGCTCGCCGAGGAAAGTCAGCAGGCCCACCTCGCTCTGAGAGGCCGCTATGTCGACAATGCCGTCACCGTTGAAGTCGCCGGTGATGAAGGTCTCGATGAGCTCGAGATGATCGCGATCATCGGTGGCGGGATCGGGATAGAAATCACTCGTCCAGCTCAGAGCGAAGCGCCCAAAGGGCCGGTCGAGCTCGGAGCCGCTGCCGCCGCTGGATGGTCCCCTCACCCCGGAGAACATCTTCAGTAGCGTTTGCACGGTCGCCGTTTGTGACGGCGAGCGCGCCAGGACCAACAGATCCGGGATGCCGTCAGCATCGAAGTCACCGGACTCGATTCCGCGAGCCTCCCACCCCTCGAGATCGACGGTCTCCGGGGCAGGGCTGAAGGTTCCCGCGGCGCGGCCCGTGGCCGGGTCGCGTTCACCGAGCAGGACGGTCAACGGCTGCGGTGGTGTGCAGTCATCCGCGGGGCAGGCGCTCGGGTTCGTACAGCATTCGTGAAGGATCGAGGGACCGGAACTCCCTCGTTCGGCGCAGCAGACCCCGGGGAGCCAGCCGGCGCCAACCACAAAATCCGTGATCCCGTCGAGGTTGAAATCGCCGCTGGTGATCACGGTCTGGCCGTTGGGGAGAAGATCCGATTTTACCAGGTCAAACGTCCCGGTGCTCCCACACAGGGTGGGGATCGAGATCTCAGCGCTCGCGGTTGCGTGGCCGACCACGTCACTGGCGATGACGCGAATATGATACACCGTGCACGGCTGGAGCCCCGTGAGGGTGGTCGCCGTCCCCGCCTGGGCCGGGCTGGTGGCGTCGTAGACACCCGGGCTCGTGCCGCATTCGACGATATAGGGCTGTGGCGCCAGGCCGCCGCCAGAGTCTTCCGACGGCTGCCAGCTCACGTCGAGCTCGCCGGGGTTGTTGTGGTCGGCCTGCACCACCGGCACGGTTGGCGCCGCGGCGTCACAGATCCGGAAGATGGCCGTCGTCTGATCGCGGTTTCCCACGGCGTCGGTGGCGCGAACGCTCAGCAGCAGGGGCGCGTCGTTGGTCAGGCAAGTCCCGACGAAACGGCAGGAGAAGGTCTCGCCCGCCTGGCCGCTCGGCATCTCCAGGAGGCCAGCGTTGCTCCACTCGTCGTCGCAATAGTCATCCTCGGCATTGCAGAGCTCACAGTTGACGATCCCGGAGTGGGTGTCGGCAAAGACCGCCGAGACCTCGAATCCTTCCCCCTGGACGTAGCTCGGGGTGCTGCCCGCGCCGGTGAGGACCACCGCTGGCACCGGCGGCGAGTCGTCACAGGTGACAGCGATCGGCGTGCCTTCGCGGATGTTGCCAACCAGGTCGATGGCGCGCAGGTTCAAGACCAGCGCTTC
>JAUUZB010000374.1 GCA_030590185.1 Deltaproteobacteria bacterium | reverse complement strand
GGCTGGCGTGGCGGGGCCTGGAGGGAGTTGGCCAGCAACACCGCGGGCGTCGACGCCACTGGGCCGGTCTCGTGGGCAACTTGTGCCCCGGGCGATCTGGCAGGGTTCATCTATGGCAAATCACCGCTCATGAGCTTCGCGGTCAAGCCCGCGGGCGCCACCGGCACCCGGGCTGACTATGGCGAGGTGGCTTCGGACTACACCCAGGTGCGCGCCCGGTTCCTGCGGGGCGAGCCAACGGCGACTCGCCAACCAATCCTGATCGACGGATTTGAAACAGGTACCGCAGACCCGTCGATGTGGGCCGGGTTAACCGCGGACGCGACCATCACCAGCGCCGAAGCCGATGTTGGAACCAATTCCCTGAGCATCGGCGGCGGCGCCTCTGCGACGTTGGTTCCGATCGACGCCTCTGACTGCTGGGGCATCGAGTGGAGTTTCCGCGGCAAACGGGGTCCCGACCCGGCGGAGACAGATGATGCGCTCACCATCGAATACGATGACGGCTCGGGTTGGAGCGCGAGCGAGGTGTGGAGCGGCACGAACACGAGCGATCCGGGCTTTGCCTCCAAAGGAGGGGCGTTGCCCCGCTGCTTCGACTCCTTCTCGTCGACCCTGCAGCTTCGTTTCATCAACGACGGCGACAGCGGCGCCGATCACTTCTTCATCGATGAGCTCGAGCTCACCTGTATCTCCATTTCCTACTGCGGCGACTCTTTCCAAGAGGCGGGTGAAGCCTGCGATGAAGGGCCGTTCTCTGCCACCTGCGACTCGGACTGTACGGCGGTGGAATGTGGGGATGGCAACTGGAACGCGGCCGCGGGCGAGGCCTGCGACGACGGCAACACCAACTCCGGCGACGGGTGCCGTGACGACTGCCTGAGCGACGAGACCTGCGGGAACGGCTTGCTCGACTTGCTCGAGGCCTGTGACGACGGCGGGGCCAACAACGACACCAACCCGGATGCCTGCCGGACCACCTGCGTGCTCCCCTCTTGCGGCGACACGGTGGTCGACACGGGCGAACAGTGTGACGATGGACTGGCCGGCTCGGCGAGTTGCAACACCGACTGCACGATCTCGGTCTGTGGAGACGGCAAGCAGAACCTGCTCGGCGGCGAGGAATGCGACGATGGACTGGCGAACGGCAATACCCCGAATGCCTGTCGCACCACCTGTCTGTTGCCCGATTGTGGCGACGGCATCATCGATGACGGCCTACCCAATCTCGAGACCTGCGACGACGGCGGCGAGTCAGCCAGCTGCGACTCCGATTGCACGGGCGTTGTGTGCGGCGACAACGTCACCAACACCACCGCAGGTGAGGTGTGTGATCTCGGATTGGTCAATGGTGATTTTACCGGCTGTGCCTCGAGCTGTGGCGTGATCGAGATCATCTTCGATCAATTCGACGGCCCAACCTTCCTCGCTCCCTTCTGGGACAGCGCCATCAACGATGCCGAGCGAATCAACCCGGTGAGCTTCTCACCCGTATCGGAACCGAACTGCCTCGACATGTACGGCACCTGGAGCGAGCTGATCTCCTTGCCCATGGACACCACAGGCTGTGCAACGCTCTCCTGGGAGTACATGGGAAAACGTGGTTGGGGCCTCGACGAGCCCGACGCCGGTGATTTTCTCTATCTGGAGTTCCACGACGGCGCTGGTTGGGCGCAGCTCGACGCCTGGGAGGGCGACGGTTTCATAGACGCCTCCTTCAGCCCGCGCTTCGGTGCCATTACCGATCCACTGGCGATCAGCACCGATTTCTCCGTCCGCTTCAAGAAAGAGAGCGACGGTATCGACGACGATTTCTTTGTCGATGACTTCCGGATTCTGTGCACGCCGTGACGCCAACACGCCGGGCGACGCTCCCCGCCTACGCCAGCTCGGTCACCAACAGGTGCCGTTTGCTCTTGGCTGGGGTCTCCACGACCTTGGCCTGACTGGTCAGCCGGATCTCCTCGAGCAGGTGCTTGTAGCGCGGCGGCATCAACACCACGCCCCCCGGCGTCTCGACCTCGATACCGAGAAAACCCTTGGCGAGCTCGCTCTTCTCCGCGTCGCCGAGATTGATCGTCTTTTCGCGACCGAACAGGCCCTTGGTCGTCAGGTCCCAACGCTCCGCCTGGAGCAGCAGACTTCCCTGCTGGCGCCTGGGCAAGCCAGCGACGGCGAGCACGAAGACGTCGAAGGGTCCGAGGTCGGTGGCGACCACCTCGTCGCGGGGTAGCTCGAGCTTGGCCCGGAAGCGGCCGATGGTCAGGTCCCGCGCCATGGTCAGCCCGAAGCGCGTCGTGCGCATGGCCCAGCGGAACACCAGGGCCGCGATGATGATCAAGATGAGGTTGACGACGATCGCCACCCAGGGCGCAAAGACCGCGAGTACGACCAGGGCCACGGTTACCATCGCCTTGACGAGCTGAAAGAGAAAGTCGACGAAGGGAAACGGTGAGAGCCAGATCAATATATCCAGGGCGGTACGGACTGCGATGACCAACCCTAGTGTCAGGGTGCCGGCGATGATGAACAGCACACCCGCGGCCACCCCCGACTCGGCGTGGGTCGCGGCGACGTTCTGGAACATCGGCACCGCGGCGAGCGCCACCACCGCCACGGCCAGCAGGGACTCGCCCGTGCCGATCGCCTCGGCCACCGGCTTGGTGATCTTGGTGCTGCGGCCCAGCTTGATGGTCAAGCCGAGCACCAGCGCCAGGATCCAGACCACCGGGTGACCGATAAAGGACAGGCTCTGGGGCGGCTCCCAGACGCCGGCCTGAATCGCGATGCCGAGGGCGCCGATGGCGAGGAGCGGGTTGATCCCCAACGGCCCGACCACCGACGCGGTCTTGCTGAGCTTGAGAAACGAGCCGCTCATGCCTGGGGGGCCGGCGAGCGCTATCCTGGAGTCCGTCACCTGCGGGCCGGCGGTGTCGGCCATGCCCGCGGGCACGCCGACGGCGGCCAGGATCACCACGGCGACCAGCACCACTAGGATCCGGGCCACCAACCCGAGATGTCGCCTCCCCCCGGAACGCATCAGTGGGCTTTCCCGAGCCGTTGAATGACGGCCAGGGGATCGCCGAGCTCCTCGAGCATCTTCATGGCCTCGTCGCCGAGCGCCTCGATCAACGCCTCGGGTCCCTCGACCTGCTCGCGGTCTACGACATACAGGCTGTTCCCCTGTTGATCGATGTAGAGACCGTCGACCGGCTCGGACACCACCATGCCTTCGTAATCCGGCGGCGGGTCGTCGGAGCGGACAATCATAAAGGCGTCGCGGTCGAGCAGCCTCCAATCGAGCTTGTCTTCCTTGGCGTCACTGAGCAGCGTCTTCCAGCCGGGCGCGTCGTTGCCACCCTTGAGCATCCAAAGCATCGGAACCTCCTCGCGTCGGAGGGGTCTGGTATCAGATTCGACCCAGGACGCCCAGTCGGACGTGACACAAAACCGCCCTTGCCCCATAAGGGGGCCATGGGGTCAGGAAGCTCTAAGACGGGGGCGCAGCTCCCCTTCATGCGTTTCAATCGCCAGGAGATCGCCGGCTCCCTCGGCGATCTGGGCGTGCTCCTCCCCATCGGCATCGGTCTCGTGTTGATCAACGGGCTGAGCGCCACCGCCGTGATGTTGATGGTCGGGTTGTTCTACGTCGGCAGTGGGCTCTACTTCCGCACCACCGTGCCGGTGCAACCCATGAAGGTGGTCAGCGCCTACGCCATCGCCCGGGCCCTGCCGGCGGAGCAGATCACGGCCTCGGGGCTGTGGTTGGGTGCGCTGCTGCTGCTGCTGGCCGTTACCGGGGCGATCAACCTGGTGGGCCAGGTGGTGCCAAAAGCGACCGTGCGCGGGGTGCAGCTCACCACCGGCGTGCTGCTCATGACCCAGGGCGTGCGCTTCATCATCGGTGACACCAGCCTACAAAAACTGCGCGGCGCCGCCGAGCCGAACCTGATCTTCTCCCATCTCGGGCCGCTGCCGATCGGCATCCTGCTGGGGGTGGTCGCGATTCTGGTGATTCTCCTGCTGCTGGAAAACAAACGCGCCCCGGCGGCGCTGGTGGTGATCATCGGCGGCTTCCTGGTCGGTGCGATCTTCCATCGTCACCTGCCGCAACAGCTCCACCTCGGCATTCACCTACCGGAGCTGCTGCCCTTCGGTTGGCCCAGCAGCGAGACCGCCACCCTGGCGTTGCTGGCCCTGGCATTGCCACAGCTCCCGATGACCATCGGCAACGCGGTCATCGCCCAGGGCGACCTGACCCGTGAGTATTTCGGAGTCCGTGTAGCAAAACGCGCCTCGTTCAAGGCATTGGCGATCTCCATGGCCCTGGCCAACATCGCCACCTTTTTTGTCGGCGGCATGCCGATGTGCCACGGCTCCGGGGGGCTCGCGGCCCACTACCGCTTCGGAGCGCGCACGGCGGGCTCGAACCTGTTCATCGGCGGACTGTTTGTGCTGGTGGCGATCCTGTTCGGTGACGAGGCGGGCGCCCTGCTCGGCCTGCTGCCCTTCTCGGTGCTCGGCGCCCTCTTGGTCTTTGGCGGCGCGCAGCTGGCGCTGACCCTGCGCGACGTGGAGGAGCGTCAGGATCTATTCGTGGCGGTGGTGATCCTCGCCGTCTCCCTCGCCACCAACCTCGGGATCGGCTTTATGGTCGGGATCGCGCTGGCCCTCGGCTTTCGTCATGGTCGCCTGAGGATCTGAGCCATGCCGCCGTTGTTTGGTTTTGAGCCGGACGAGGACGGCCTGGTGGCCATCGGCGGCGAGCTCGACCTCGATACGGTGATCGAGGCCTACCAGCGGGGGATCTTCCCCTGGACCGGCGAGCACCCGATCCCCTGGTTCTCCCCCGACCCGCGTCTGGTGCTCTTCCCGCAGCGGCTGGTGATCTCACACTCCTTGGACAAGGTCCTGCGCCAGGGCCGGTTCGAGGTACGCTTTGACCAGGATTTCGGTGCGGTGATCCGAGCCTGCGCCGAGGTGCCGCGACCGGGTCAGAGCGGGACGTGGATCATGCCGAACGTCGTTTCCACCTACTCGCGACTGCACGAGCTCGGGATCACCCACAGCGTCGAGACCTACCGGGACAACGAGCTCGTGGGAGGACTCTACGGCCTGACCTTTGGCCGAGCCTTTTTTGGGGAGTCGATGTTCGCGCGGCACAGCAACGCGTCAAAGGTCGCGCTTTGGGCCCTGTGCCAGCGACTCGTGGCGCGCGGCTTCCACTTCATCGATTGCCAACAGGTCACGCCGCACCTGATGCGGCTCGGCGCGGTGGCGATCCCGCGGGCGGAGTACCGCGAGCGACTCACGGCGGCGCTGCGCTTTGAGTCGGAGCACCGACCGTGGACGGCGTGAGGCCGCCTGCCGGAGCCGGAGGGCGCCGC
>JAUUZB010001131.1 GCA_030590185.1 Deltaproteobacteria bacterium | reverse complement strand
CGCCACGCGAGGGGACGGCTCGCCGATGATGGCCAGCCTGATGGTGCGCTACCTGGTGGAAAGCGGCGCGCTCCAACGCGACCGGGAGGGTGGTTGGCGTGCGGTCGAGATCCCGGCGGCGACCGACATCCCGCGCCGCCTGCGCGATTTCGTGCGCCGCCGTTGCGAGCGGCTGCCACCTTACCTGCTCGACATGCTCAAGAGCGCGGCGACCATCGGTGAGGTTCTGCCGGAGCGGATCCTGGAGCTCCTCTGGGTGAGCCGCGGCATCAGCAAGGACGAGAGCGTGCGGGCCGGCAATCTCTTGCAGGAGATGGGCTTCCTGCAGCGGAGCCCCGACGGGACCTTCCTTTTTGCGCACCCGTTGATTCGGCAGGTCGCCTATCGCATGGCCTCGGCCGAGGAACGGCGGGTCACCCACGGCCTCGCCTTCGTTGCCTATTGGGAGAGCTACCCGGATGCTATCCATCAGGTCCCGGCCCTGTTGTTTCACCACGCCTTGCAGGCCGGCGATGAGGCCGGGGCGCGGACCGCGGCGGTTCAGGCCGCGCGGCGGGCGACCCTGCTGCACGATCACGAGCAGGGCCTGGCCATCGTCGAGACCGGCCTGGGGGTCAGCGGCGGTGACACCTTCGAGGCAATGGAGGCGCGCTTCGAGCTGTTGGCGGCGCGCGAGCGGATCAACGATGCCCGCGGGCTCGCCCGGGAACATTACGATTCGCGCCGCGCCGACATCGACGAGATGCTCGAGCTCGCCGAATTGCTCGGCGCCCGGGGCCGTCGAGGTCAGGTCATGCATCGCCTGGCGCGGCTGCACATGCTCGCCGGTGAGATCGACGAGGCCAAGGAGGCGGCCGAGACTGCCCTGCAGCTCTTGGCATTCGGCGATCCCCTCGACCGCTCCAACGCCCTGCGCACCGTCGCTCTGCTGCGCTGGCGCAACCGCGAACCCAGGTTGGCCGCCGAGGCGTTGAACGAGGCGCTCAAGATCTACGAGGGGCTGCGCCACCGCCGGGGCATGGGCTTCGTGCTGCACAGCCTCGGTCTCTTCTTCCTCGACACGGGTGCCCTCGGGCAAGCCCACGCCTACCTAACCCGCGCCCTGACCATCAAAGAGGAGACCAGCGACCTGCGCGGCCGGGCCACGGTGCTCGACGCCCTCGGCCGGCTCGGGCTCCTCGCCGACCAGGCGGACGCGGCACGGGAGTGCTTCGAACAGGCCCTCGAAGCGCGGGAACAAACCGGCGACCTCGAAGGGGCGGCCGCCAGCCGGGTCTCCCTCGGCGAGGCGGTGTTGGCCAAGAATCCGGCGAGCGCCGAGGCGTTCGCCCGTCGAGCCCTCAAGACCGCCCGGCAACTCGATCTCCCGCGCGTCGCCATCGGCGCCGATCTACTCCTCGCCCACGCCACCCTGCGACTCGGCAAGCGGCGCAACGCCGAGCGCCCCGCCGCCCAGGCCGCCAAGGCGGCCAAACAGATCGGCGCTGGCTTGTTGCTCCTGCGGGCGCGGATCGCCCTGGCCGAGATCCACCTCGCCTATCAAAGCCGCGCGCGTTGCGAGCGGGCCCTGGCCGCCGCCGGGGCAGCGGTCGCGCAAGGCCAAGAGCTCGGTGCCCACCGCTGGCGGGTGGAGGCGTTGAGTTTGCAGGCGCTGGCCCAGGCTCGGCTCGATCCCGCCGCGGCGATGCCGCTGGCCAAGGAGGCGATCGCCTCGATGATGCGGCGCCGGTTGGTAGGTCTCAACGAGGGGATGATCCGCAAGCGCTGCGAGGCGGTGTTCGACGCGGCGGCCCCGAGGGATCTCGCCTAGAACAACTCCGCTCGGTGGGTCAGGTGCTCACAGGTTCTGCAGCGTCCACAGCATGAGATCGGTGACGTTTTCCTGCTCGGCGTTGTGGAAGTCGGTGTAGAGCACGCGGCCGGCATCGGTGCTCGGAGTGAACCCGACCATCTGTGGGCGGATGACGCCGTCGGCCCGTCGGTCGCCCTGGAGGATGATCTCGGTGCCGCTGCCAACCTGCTCCAGCGCTACCTCGGCGAGGCCGCCCTCGATGACGATGGTGGGGCGGTTGCCCAGGGCGACTTGCAGGGACACCGACACCACCTCACTGTTGACGCTGGCGTAGCTGCCGACCTGCGCCTGGTCGCGAATCGTGTCATCGCCGACATAGTCCACCGCCGCCGGCCAGCCGGCTTCGAAGATGTCGTACGACCAATCGGAGGCGTACAGCGAGCCACCGTTGGCCACGAAGGTCTGCAAATTCGCGATGTAGCTGATGGCGGTGCCCTCATCCATGCCGCAGTTGAGGAAGATGATGTCGTACATGGCCAACTCGACCGGATCGGTGAGCAGGTCGTAGGTCGATGGCGAGCCGAAGTCGGAGTAAACCGTGTGGTCGATGCCCAGATCCTCGAGCACGCTCTCAATGGTGTCCCACTCGCCGGCGACCACCGCGATGGTGACGCCGTTCTGCTCCAGGCATTGCTCACCCGGCAGGGTCGTGACGGTGTAGCCGGTCACCGTGGCCGAGACGGTGGTCTCCCAGCTGCCGCTGGTGACGTGCACCGTGTGGGTGCCGGGCGGGACGCAGATCAGGATCCAGGAGCCGTCCTCGAGGGTGGTGG
>JAUUZB010000950.1 GCA_030590185.1 Deltaproteobacteria bacterium | reverse complement strand
GTCTTCTCGGGCTCTCTGCGGCGATACACGAATGGCGTCGTGCTGGGCATGTGGCGCGAAGGAGCAATCCTTGCGCCAAGCGGCCGTTGCCAGAAGACCCCAAAACAACCCAACGTTGGCCAACGAGGGCCGAGACATTTGTCGCAAATCCGTACACGTTGTCGCAAAACACTACGCGCGTGCGACAGGGCGGCATCTGTTGCCACTGCGCCTCATCGCCCACAGCCGCCCGCGAAGCGGGCTCGGCAATCCCGAGGCGAGACGGCGCAGCCGGCTCGCCGACCAGCGGAGCGAGACCCGCGCAGCGGGGCTCGCGAGGCAACGGAGCGCGACCCGCGCAGCGGGGCTCGCGAAGCAGCGGAGCGAGACGCGCAGCGGCTCGCGAAGCCCCGCAGGAGACGCCCGCAGGGCGGCTCCGGAGGGACCCAAAAAACCGAGCCAAAAAAACCCATCCAGCGACACCCTCCTACCAACAAAACCGAGCCCATACTCCAGCATGGCGATCTTGGTTTAATAGCGTTATCGAAGAGGGCCGCCCCCAGGCGTCGACATCAAATCCGGTCTGAACCGCACGTAGATCAGCGCGTCGATCAGCTGCCCATTCTTGAGGATGCTCTTGCGGCGGCGCGACTCCAGGTCAAAGCCGGCCTTCTCGAGCACCCGGGCCGAGGCCACGTTCCATTCGAAGACCTCCGCCTCGAGCCGATCGATCTCGAGCTCGGCGAGGGTGTGGTCGGCGATCAGGCGGACCGCCTCGCTGGTGAGACCGCGCCCCCAGAAATCCCGCCCGAGCCAGTAGCCGATCACCGCGGTGCGGCGGTAAACATCGGTCTTGAACTGCAGCCCGACCACGCCCACCGCCTCGCCTTCCACGTCGATGGCCCAGTTGAGCGACTCGCCGGCCAACTCCGCCTGCATCGCGATCCACTTCTCGGCGTGCTCGGGCCGGTAGGGGCGCGGGAATCGGTCGAGCAGGTTGAGCCAGACGTCGCGGTCGTTGGCGTGGCGGGCGATGGCCGGGGCATCACCCGGCTCTAAGGGGCGCAGGGTGAGGCGTTCGGTGGTGATGCGCACCGGGGGACTGTAGCACGGGCTTGGGGGTGCAGCGCGCTTCGTCATCGCCAAGGATCTCGTCACGCCCGAATGCTTGTCCCCCCCTCCACCGAGCGGTACATCACGCCCATGACAATCCGCGTTCTCCCGTTCGCCCTACTCCTCGCCGCCTGCAGCTCGACCCAGGAGGCCCAGCCACCACCGGCATCATCGGCGGGCCAGCCCGGGTTGGCGGCGCTCACGGATCCCCTGCCGATGGATCCGGGCCTCACCCTCGGCCGACTCGACAACGGGCTGGCCTACTTCATCGAGCCCAACGCCGAGCCCAAGCAGCGGGCGGTGCTGCGCCTGGTGATCAAGGCCGGCTCGGTGCTCGAGGACGAGGACCAGCAGGGGCTAGCGCACGTGGTGGAGCACATGGCCTTCAACGGCACCACCAACTATCCGGGCAACGCCCTGGTGCAACGGCTCGAGTCCTTTGGCCTGCGCTTCGGGGCCCACCTCAACGCCCACACGGGGTTCGACGAGACCGTCTACAAACTGACCGTGCCGACCGACAACCCGGCGATGCTGGAGCACGCCGTGCAGATCCTGGCCGACTGGGCCGGGGGGATCGCCTTCGCGCCCGAGGAGATCGAGCGCGAGCGGGGGGTCGTGCTGGAGGAATGGCGCCAGACCCGAGGCGCCACCGGCCGCGCCAGGGATGAGCTGATGCCGCTGACCTTCCACGACTCCCTCTACAAAGACCGGCAACCGATCGGCACCGAGGAGTCGCTCACTAATTTCGATCGTGAGGCGTTGGTCCGGTACTACCGAGATTGGTACCGGCCGAATCTCATGGCCGTGGTCGCGGTGGGCGACTTCAACCCGTTGCGGATGGAGGAGCTGATCCGCCAATGTCTCTCGCCGCTGAAAAACCCGTCCCCCGAGCGCCCGCGGGTCTTCCCACCCATCCCCGATCACGACGAGATCCTGTTCGGCATCGTCGCCGACCCGGAGATCACGCGCACCGGCGTCGCGGTGATGCTCAAGGCGGACGACGTGGAGGGCAACACCCACGCCGCCTACCGCGGCTTCATGGTCGAGAACCTCGCTGGCCTGATGCTCAACGAGCGCTTCGCTGACCTCGCCCGCCAACCGGAGCCCCCCTTCCTCGGCGCCGGCATCGGCCCGCAGCGTTTCACCCCGACCGAGGGCGCCACCATCGTCGGCGCCGGGGTCAAGGAGGGGGAGATCAGCCGCGGTCTCGAGGCGGTGCTCACCGAGGTCAAACGTGCCCGCCTCCACGGCTTCACCGCCGCGGAGCTGCAACGAGCCAAGGCCAAGCAGATGCTGATCCTGGACTCCTACTTCCGGGAGAAGACTACCACCAGCTCCACCACCCACGCCGACGAGATCATCCGCCATTTTACGACCGGCGAGCCGATGCCCGGGATCGATTACGAGCACGAGCTCGGCCTGCGCTTCCTGCCGGAGATTGGTCTGGAGGAGGTCAACGCCGTGGCGCGCCGGATCCTGGGCTCGACCAGTCGCGTGATCACGGTCACCATGCCGGCCAAGCCGGATCTCCCGGTGCCGACCGAGGCGGAGCTACGTACGGTCGTCGCGGCGGTGGAGGCTGCGGTGGTGGAGGCGCCCGCCGAGGAGAGCGTCACCGGACCCCTGGTCACCGACCTCCCCCCGCCGGGGAAAATCGTCTCAGAGCAGGCCAGCGCCGAGCTCGGCACCACCGAGTGGAAGCTGCAGAACGGCCTGACCGTCGTGCTCAAGCCGACCGATTTTCGCAGCGACAGCCTGCTCTTTGTCGGCTCGAGCTGGGGCGGCCACTCCATGGCACCGGACGACACATTCGTGGCGGCCGAGACCGCCGCTGAGCTCGTCGGCCGCTCGGGACTCGGCGAATGGGACGCCGGCCGGCTCAGCAAGATGCTCGCCGGGCGCAAGGCCGGAGTCATGCCGTTCATCAACGAGGTCCAGGAGGGAGTGCGCGGCGCCGCCTCGCCCGAGGATCTGGAGCTCGCCTTTCAGCTCATCTATTTGGCGATGACCGCGCCCCGCTT
>JAUUZB010000097.1 GCA_030590185.1 Deltaproteobacteria bacterium | reverse complement strand
GCTTCATCACCTCGTAGGTGCCCCGCGGGGCGTAGCACATGATGAACAACCGCTTGTTGAGCGGGTGGGCCGGCCAGAGCTGGAACGCGCAGCGGGTGGCGATGCCGGTGGTTCCCTGCCAGCCGATGTAGAGGCCGGTGAGGTCTGGAAACGGCACCCGGCCAAAGGGCAGCACGCCCTCGTGCGCCCACGCCCCGGTGCGCATCAAGCTGCCGTCGGCGGTGACTACTTCGAGCCCGGAGATCCAGTCCGACTGGGCCCCGTACTTGAGCGAGCGGTTGGTGAGCCCACCGAGCAGCGCATTGGCAAAGACCGAGGTGTCCGGCGGGGCCAAGGAATAGCCGATGGTCAACGGCAGGCCCTTGGCCAGGATCGCATCCTTGAGGCCTTGTTGGGTGACGCCCGGTTCGATCACCGCGTACATGTCCTCGGCGTTGATCTCGAGGACGCGATCCATGCGGCTGAAGTCCAGGATCAACCCGCCCTCCACCGGAATGGTCAAGCCGCCGACGTTGGTACCGGCCACCCGCGGGATGAGCGGCATCTCGAGCTCCGAGGCCTTCCTGACGATCGCCTGTACCTGCTCGGTTTCGGTCACGAAGGCGACCAGCGCCGGGAAGGTCGCTGAGGTCTCGGTGTAATCCTCGCTGTAGGGTGCGAGCTCCTCGCGGCCATCGAGGACGTTGTCCGCGCCGAGGAGGTCAATCAGGAAATCCTTCACGTCAACTCCTGGGCGGATCAGTTGGGGCGCAGCGCCGTGGGCAGGAAATCGAACAGCGCATCCTTGACCGCCTGGTCCGAGATCACCAGCGGCACCACCGCGGCGAGCCACAGGGGGTTGCCGCCAAAGGTGACCGTGCGGGTGACGAGCGGGCGGATCGGGTCGGTGGCGGTGATCAGACCGAGCATCCCGGTCATGGTCCCCTTGACCCAGGCCTTCGGCTTGGGGCTGCGGCCCGCCAGGATGGTGATGCGTCCATCGGCGAAGCGCAGGGTCGCGGTCATCTTGCCGGCTCGCACCTGGACGTCCCCCCGCAGCCGCCGGAGGATCCGCTGGCGCGCCACGGATTTGAGGTTGCCCTCCAGCAGGCCCTGCATCAGCAGGCCGAGGAGGTTCATGGTCCTCGGGTTATCGAGGACAACCCGCTCTTCTGAAGAGGCCAAGAGATCTGGTCGGCTCATGGTCGATCCCCTCGTCGTTGTCGGATCCCTATTACGATGCTCGCCCGACATCAACGGATCGTCGACCGCACCGTCGACCCCGCGCTAGCCGCCCCGGCCCCGTCTTGGTGCCCGTGGCGCTGACAACCTGTCATCCACCGCAGCCGTTGCCCTATACTCCAACCGCTTTGGGCAACGATCATCGAGACCAGCCGACCCGCCGCGATTTTCTCGGCCGCGCCGGCACCGCCGCGGTGGTCACCGTGACCTGCGCCGCGGGTGTCGGTGCCCTGCGTCTCGCCTACCCCAGCGTCAGCGCTGGCCGACCCAGCCGCTTCGCCATCGGCACACCGGCCGACTTCCGGATGGGGACCCTCACCCTCCTCGGCCCAGAGCAGCTCTTTCTGTTGCACGAACGGGACGGCTTCGCAGCGCTCTCGGCCCGCTGCACCCACCTGGGTTGCATCGTGCGCCACGACAGCGACGGCTTTCAATGTCCTTGCCACGGTGCTTCGTTTGATCGGCTCGGCCGCGTGTTGACCGGACCCGCTCGCCGACCCTTGAGCTGGCACCCGGTGTGGCAGGAGACCGACGGACGGTTGTGGGTCGACACCAGTCGCGAGATCGAGGCCGGCACCTTTGGCCGGGGGGCGTGATGGCCTTCGGATCTGCCCTGCGCGAGAACCTGGCGGCCCTCCGCGGTACCCTGGGGCGTACCTTTCGCGGCGCTGAGCGCCAGCGCAACTTCTACCTCCACCTGCATCCGCCGCGGGTCACCGAACGCTCCCTGCGCTTCGCCACCACCTTCGGCCTCGGCATCACCACCCTGACCCTCAGCCTCTTGCTCGCGGTCACGGGCGCGTTGCTGATGCTCTACTATTCGCCCACGCCCGACAGCGCCTACGCCAGCATGCTCGACATCGAGCAGGTGGTGGCCTTTGGCGCCTTCACCCGTCGGATGCACCGCTTCGCCGCCCACGCCCTGGTGGTCGTGGTTGCCTTGCACCTGTTGCGCGTCGTGGCCACCGCCGCCTACCGTGGCCGCGAGCTCAACTGGTGGATCGGCCTCGGCCTGTTCGGCCTCATGCTCGGCCTCGCCTTTAGCGGGTATCTCTTGGTCTGGGATCAAACCGCCTACTGGGCGGTGCAGGTGGCGGCTAACCTCCTCGACAACCTGCCGCTGATCGGCGCGCACCTCAAGATCCTGCTCCTTGGCGGCGACCAGGTGGGCGCCGCCTCCCTGTTGCGCTTCTACACCCTGCACGTTGCGTTGTTGCCCGGCCTGCTCTTGGCCGGCGTGGTGTGGCACCTGTGGCGCATCCGGCGCGACGATGGCCTGGCGCGCCCGGCGGCCGCCAACTCGGCGCAGGTTTCTGCCTGGCCACATCTGGTCCTGCGCGAGGTGATCCTGGCGCTCACCGTGATCGGGCTCATCGGCATTCTAACGTTATTCCTCGACGCCTCCCTCGGTCCACCGGCCGACCCGCTGCACCCGGCCAACCCGGAAAAGGCACCCTGGTACTTCGTCGGTTTTCAGGAGTTGGTGAGCTACTCGGCGCTCACCGGCGGTTTCTTGTTTCCTGCAGCGCTCGCCCTCGGCCTCTCGTTGTTGCCGCTGCTCGATCGCGAGGACGAGGGGATCGGGGTCTGGCTCGGCAACGCCGCGGATCGCGGCTGGCTGGTGGTGAGCGTCATCGTGGCCGCCTTGGGCTTCGGGCTGACGGAGGTGGCCTTCCTGTGGCCAGGTGCGCAGGCGACCCACGTCCACTGGCCCGGCTGGTTGCAGGACCTGATCAACCCGGCCGGCCTCGGGATGTTGATCGCCCTGCTCAGCTTCGCGTTGATCGGTCAACGCAGCGGTCGGACGCGGCCGGCCCTGCGCGCCGCGTTGGTCGTCTTGATGGTGTTCCTGCTGGGCGCCACCTTGATTGGCATCGCCCGCGGACCGGATTGGATCCTCGAGTGGCCGTGGGCCCAAGCCGGGCAGTTGGGCTAGGGGAGGCGTGACCGGACGATGAGCTTCGATGCCAAACGCGATCACCGCCGGCTGCAGATCGGTATGTTGGTGTCGGCGATCCTGGTCGCCTTGGTCGCCCTCGGCGCGGTCGTGCAGGAGCGGCGCGCGCCCTGGCGGCGGCTGCAGGCCCAGTACGCATCCCTCGGGATCCCGTCAGAGATCCTCGGTATTCGCGAGCTGCGTACCCCGGATGGGCGCGTCGATCGCTGCGCCACCTGTCACCTCGGCGCGCTCGAGCCGAGCAGCTCGGGATTGGCACAACTCGAGCCGAGCAGCTCGGGATTGGCACAGCTCGAGCCGCGCAGCTCGGGGTTGGCACAGCTCGAGCCCCACCCGGTCCACGCGCCGGGTCACGAGCCGGAACGCATCGGGTGCACCGCCTGCCATGGGGGAACCGGCCGGGCCCTCGAGGCGGCGGAGGCCCACGCCCTAGTCGGCACCTCGATCCGAGATCCGTTGCTCACCGCCCCCTACCAACAGGCGAGCTGCAGCGCTTGCCACGTCCCTGGCGCCAAGCCGGGCGGCGAGAGGGTGGCGCGCGGGGCCGAGCTCTACCTGCGTCTCGGCTGCGCCATGTGTCATCCCTTGGCCGCCGGCGGCCGCGGTGGCTGGGACTACGGACCGGATCTGAGAGCCCTGGGCCGGCAGAGTAGTGAGGCGCTGCGCACTAGCCTGTTCGAGCCGGCCGCCGATTACCCGCGCTCCACCATGCCCGCCTACGAGCGAACCCTAAAGGACGACCCGGAGGCGCTGACCGATCTGATCGCCTTCCTCCACGGCCTCACCCTTCCCCAGCTAGAGCTCAACGCCGACCGCCGCGTCGATGCCCCCTGCGTGCGGTGCCACAACGGGCCACGGGGCGTCGCCCAGGGTCGATTTGAGCATCGCTGCTCGTATCTAGTAACCCGAGGCTCGCTGGCCTGCGCCGGTTGCCATGATCCAGCCGTGCCGGCGGGGCAGTGGTGCCCGTTGATCCGCGAGCACCGCGACGCCTGCCTCGCTTGTCATCCTTATAGTCGTGGCGGCGCGGTGACTCGAGGTGAGGCGCAGTCGGCACCTGTGTCCGAAATTGAGACCGAGTCCGATACCACCGGCGTACCAGCAGCGGAGGAGCAGCCATGATCACCCGCCGTCAGCTCCTCATCGGCCTCACGGCCCTCGGCACCGTAGCGGCGTGGCCGATCCGCCGCCTGGCCGCGCGCGGCTGGCTCGAGGGTCTACCCCAGGAGTGCGCGCCCGCCCTAGGGGCAGCGGTCGACCGCATCCTGCCCGGTGCCGTTGACGCCGGCGCGTTGATCTACATCGAGCGGTCGGTCGGTCGTCGCCCGTTCAAAGCGCTGCGCCGGGACTTCATGCTCGCCGGCCTCGAGATGAACCGCCTGGCCCGCACCCAACACCGCCGGGCCTTTGCCGCCTGCACCCCAGAACAGCAAGATGCGATCCTCAGCGCCTTTCGCGCCGGTCGGGTCTCGGGCCGGCGCCTCGACGGCCGACGCACCTTCGAGCATCTGGTCTCACTCACCGTGGAGAGCTACCTCGGCGATCCGTCCTACGGCGGCAACCGCGACCAGGTCGGCTGGCACATGGCCGGCGTCAGCCATTGTTGGTACGCGCCCAAGCAGGTGCGGCGGCGGAGCAACCTTCCCTTCTGAGCCATGACCCAACGACACGAACAATTCGACCTGGTGGTGATCGGCAGCGGCGCCGGCGGCGCGCCCGTGGCAACCCTGCTCGCCGAGGCGGGGGCCCGGGTGCTGATCCTCGAGAAGGGGCCGTACTACACCCTGCGTGATTTCACCCACGATGAGATCGCGATCTGCCGCCGGGATTTCTTCGTGCCCTGGGCCGTCGATGACCCGCACGTGGTGCGCAAGGGCGCCGGCGGCAAATCGGAGATGACCCGGGACGGCTGGACCAGTCAGTGCGTCGGCGGTGGCACGGTGCACATGAGTGGCTTTTGGTACCGCTTGCACGAGGAGGACCTGCGCCTGGCCACCCTCACCGGCGGCATCCCGGGCGCCGACCTCGCGGACTGGCCGATCAGCCTCGCTGAGCTGACGCCTTTCTACGAGCTGGCCGAGGCGCGCATCGGCGTGTCGGGCCAAGCCGGACTCAACCCCTTTGAGCCGCCCCGCGGACCGTTCGCCCTACCGCCGCTGGCACCGCACCCGGCCGCCGCGCTGATCGACGAGGCGGCGCGCTCCCTCGGCCTACACCCGTTCCCCACCGCCCGGGCGTTGCTCTCCGAGCCGTACGGCGTGCGACCGCCTTGCAACTATTGCGGCATGTGCGGCGAGTACGGCTGCGAGAACGGCTCCAAGTCGAGCGTCCTCGCTTCGTTGCTGCCGCGGGCCGAGGCCACCGGCCGGCTCGAGATCCGCGCCGAGTGCATGGCCCGCCGCATCGTGACCAACGGACAACGGGCCACCGGCGTCGAGTACCTCGACCGCGAGGGCACGACGCAATTCGTCGAGGCGCGGGTGGTGGTCCTGGCCGCCTCCGCCATCGAGAGCGCCCGCCTGTTGTTGCTCTCGGAGTCGAGCCAGTTCCCCCACGGCCTGGCCAACGGCAGCGGCCTGGTCGGGCGCAACCTCACCTTTTCGACTTTTGGCAAGGGCACCGGCATCTTCGAGCGCCGCGCCCTGCGCGAGCGCCTCGGCCCAGAAAACCAGGACCTGCCCTTCCTGTTGCGCAGCCTGCAAGACTTTTACTGGGTCCCAAAGGCCGGCCTGCCCCTGCCCAAGGGCGGCACCCACAACTTCCTCTTCCATCATCCGAACCCGATCAACGCGGCGATGCGTTTGATCGGCGACGCCGATCACGAGCTACTCGGCGACGCACTCAAAGAGCGGATGCGTCAATATTTCCAGGAGGAGCTGTGGATCGAGTTCGAGGTCTTTGGCGAGTTCCTGGCGAACCCCGGCACCTACGTCGACCTCGATCCCACCATTACCGACCGTCGCGGCCTGCCCGCGGCGCGGATCACCCTGGAGCATCACCCGGCCGACGTCGAGACCAACAAATTTCTAGTCAGAAAGGGCCTCGAGGTGCTCGAGGCGGTGCGACCGGCGGCCAAGCAGGTCGAGCCCTGGACGTGGGGCAGCACCACCTATCATCTCCAGCACGGCACCTGTCGCTTCGGACGGGACCCGGCGAGCTCGGTGCTCGATCCAACCTGCCGCGCCCACGAGGTCGACAACCTTTACGTCACCGACGCCAGCTTCATGCCTACCTCCGGCGGCGTCCCGGCCACCCCGACCATTCTGGCCAACAGCTTCAGGGTCGGCCGCGCCCTCGCCGAACGTTTCCGGCGCCGGGAGATCGACTAGACCGATCCAAATCGAGGGCTCAGGTTTGTCCGCCCGCCGGCTGGTGCTAGCCTAAGCTCTGGAAGTTTGATGTCTGATGAGCGCCGGCAGAGCCCGCGGCACCAGCTGCCGACCGTGTCGCTGCGGATCGAGAGCGCCGACAAGCTGCGCCATCGCTACCTGCGCGACCTCTCCGAAGGCGGCCTGTTCATCCAGACCAAACGCATCCTGCCGATCGGCAGCGAGCTCGCCATCGAGCTCCTCCCCCCGCACCTCCAGGAGCCCCTGCGGCTCGAGGGGACCGTCGTTCGGGTCACACCGCCAACCACGGATCAACTCGGCGGCATGGGCGTCCAGTTCGCCCTCACCGACGAGGCGACCCAGGCGGCCCTGCGCGACGTCGTCGCCCAATACGGTGAGCCGCTCCCCGATCCGGACGGCATGCCCGCACCGCCACCCACACCCGAGGAGCCGCTCGCCGAGATCGCGCTCCTTCGCGGGCGGCTGCGTAGCGCCGACGCCCAGATCATCTCCTTGCACGAGGAGATCGAGCAGGGCGAGGAGGATGACGCCCAGCAACGCGATTTGGTCGAGGGCTTGGTCGCCGAGAACAAACGACTACTCACCAAGCAGGCGGAGCTCAGCGGCAACGTCGAGCAGCTCGCCGCCCGCAATGCCGAGCTCGAGACGGTGGTCCACGAGCTGAGCAAGGAAGGGGAGACCGCCAAGCGAGAGTTTTGGGAGCTGAGTGCGGATCTCGCCGAGGTCGTGGCCCGGGAGGAGAAGCGCTCCGAGGAAGCGGCGGCCACCGCCCGCGCGGCCCAGGGCACCCTCGATACCTGGAACGAGCACTATGAAAGCCTCCAGACCCGCCACGAAAAGCTCGGGGCTCGTTTCAAGCGCCTGCGCGACAGCGAGCGCCACCTGCGGCGGATGCTGGCAATCGTCACCGCTGAGGCGAACGCCGAGGCGGCGGAACCGATCAGCGCCGCGGCGATCGAAGCGCTCAAGGTCCGCACCGGCCTGGAGTTCGACTTCGACCCAGCCGAGGATATCTCGGAGGAGCTGTTCACGATCAGCGGTGGGGGGCGATTGCCCGGGGGGGTGGAGGCGACCGCAGAGACCGCCTCGGTGCCGGCATCCACAGACTTCGAGGTCGATATAGATGTCGATATTGACATCGACCCCGACCCCGACCCCGACACCGACGACGGGGAGGAGCCCGCTAGCCCCGACCCAGGCGACCTCGACCTCCTGAGCCTCTCCCTCGAGCAGTTCGGAGGGCTGTTGCGCAGCGGCGCCGAGGTCGAGCTGACCAGCGCCTTTCGCGAGGTGCAGATCGTCGAGCGGGATGAGCTGGTCTTCAGCTGCGTCCTCGAGCGGGCCAAGGGTCTCGCCAAGCTCCAGGCCCTGACCAAGCAACGTTTCAGCGAGGACCGAATCGTCGAGCTGCTGTTTACCTTCTATGAGCGCGGCCAGATCATCTTGGCATCCTGAGCCGGCCGTAGCGACGCTTGCCGTTGCGACTCTTGGGCACATTCGATATGCAAGGCCGCCCGTGAAAGAGCCGCCGCCAGCTCCGGTACGGCTCGGGAGGAGAAGACGATGACCAGCAAGCTCGCGCTCACAGCTCTTTGCACCGTGGCCCTATGGGGCTGGGGTTGCGTCGGTCAACCGGTCCCCGCCGATGGTACGGCCCCGGGCACCACCTCCGCCGCCGTCAAAGAGGCCGGCTGCGACCACGGCGAGCCGGCTGAGGGTTGCGGCTGCACCGACGGCGCCGAACAGGTCACCGCCGATAGCGCCCGGACCGTGAAGAACGATGCGGGCGCCACGATCACCCGCGCCGGCAAGGATCTCGGCCAGGCCGAGAAGGTCACCATCGCCGAGGTGGTCGCCAAGGGCGCCGCGCTGCAGGGCAAGCTGGTGCAGATCGAGGGCAACGTGGCGGCCATGTGCCACCATAAGAGAAGCTGGTTCGCGCTGGTCGGTGACGACCAAACCGGCGCCTACGTGCGGGTGCTGGCCGCGCCGAACTTCCTGGTGCCCGCGGGCTCCATCGGTAAGACCGCGCGCACCGAAGGGACCAT
>JAUUZB010000706.1 GCA_030590185.1 Deltaproteobacteria bacterium | reverse complement strand
GTCGCAACCAGGGTGGGGCCGTTCATGGGCAATCCAGGGCCTCCTCAGAAGGTCGGGTCGTACGCCTTCATTAGCTTCTCGAGCCCCCGGACGAACTCCTCGGCGGTGCCCTCGATCGTCCGCCGCATCCAAAAGGCGACGCAGGTTTTGACCACGTTGCCGTTGGCCGAGAAGTCAGAGCGGCCGGCCGTGTCGGTGTCGAGGTAATCGTAGTAACCGTCGTACCACCATCTGTCGACGGAACCCGCAGCCAGGGCGTCTCTGAGCTTTTTGATTTCCCTCTGAAACGGCCCCGGGCGGAGCTTGATGTCCCGCCACACCACCATGAAGGTGCGCGCCAGCGGCCGGACCTTCTGGTCGTAGAGGGCTTGGGTCTGATTGCGGAATGCGTCGTCCTTGGCCCCGGGCACCAGGTTGTCGACCGCCCAGCGCACGAAGGCCGGGTTGTAGTGGCCGAACTCACTTTTGTGATCCAGGACCAGGCGCCCGTCGCTGTGGGGGCCGGAGATAAACGGGGAGACTCCAGCCTTTTTAACCAAGTCGACGTAGGACAGCAGGGAGAACCCGTGGCAGGAAAAAATGCGCATGCCACCGTCTGGAAAGTAATCGAAGTCGCTGCAGGTGTTGCGGGTGGCCCCCAGGCCTAGCCAGCCGTCACGGATGGGATCACCGGTGACCTCGGGCGCGCCGATCGGCTCCTCCGGTTCCTCCCCGTAGTCACCCTCCATCTCGTCGAATTCAACCGTCGCCGGTGGTGGGTTCTTGGCGAAGGCCACCGCCTGCCGCAAAAAATCACCGTCGTAGACCGAGAGCAGCTCGCGCAGGCCCTTGACGAATAGATGATCCGTGCCGTCCACGGCCCGCCGCACCCAGAATCCGGCGGTGGTGTCGACCAACAGCTCATCCATGGTGACGCCCTGCTGGCGGGCGAACCGACGGAAGGGCGATGAGGTCATGTACTCCAGATAATCCTCATGACTCGCCTGGATCGCCTCGCCGCGCTCCAGGTGACCCCGGTACTCCTTCACCATCCCGGCGAACCGCGTCGGGTCGCGTTTGCGCTCCAGGGACACCAACAGGAAGACCCGAGCCAAGGGCCGGATGTACTGGTCGTAGCCCGGCCGGGTGGCGATGCCCAAGGCGGGATAGGTCGCGGCGGGCAGGAGGTTGTCCACGGCCCAGCGCACGAAGGCCGGGTTGTAGCGCCCAAAATCTTTGGCATTCTCGAGGTCGAGGCTGTCGGCGGTGTGGGGCCCGGCGAGGAACACCGGCACACCGGCCATCTTCCCGAGGCTCCCGTAGGAGACCATGGAAAACAGCTTGCAGCCCAGGGTGCGCATGCCGCCGTTGGCGCCGTAGTCGTAACTGCGGGGACAGGCGTGCCCGGCCTTGCTCAGGTTCTTCCACACGGTCTCGATGACCCGTTTTGCATCACGGGGTCCAGGTTGCGCGGGCAGCCCGAGATCGACGCTCGGTGGGCCCACCATCTGTTGGGCAGTCCCGCCAGCGGCCGACTCGGCCGCGGAGCTATCGGCCTTCTCGGAACAACCCACGGCAAGGAATGGCAGGGCCAGCAACGAGATGAAAGGTGAGCAGCGCGGCATGGATACCCTCAACATGCAGATGGAATGCGTCGCAGCGTATCGCGGTACGAGATCACCCTCAAGCGGGCCGATTTGTGGTATATAGTAGTGTCAGGCACTACTATATGTCATTCCATCAACGGCCGTGCCACGAGACCCTCCCAGTCCAGCCACACCTGCACCCGCCGCGCCGGCCGCGCTTCGACCACCCCCTCGTAGACCGTGACCTCCACGGCGCCGGCGATCTCTCGATGGCAGCGCACCAGGAAGTGATTGCGGCCCACCGGGATGTCGAGGTCGCTCACCGGCAGGCCATCGGAGGCGGTGAAGATCATCTGCTCGGCGTTGATGGTCAGCAAACAGGCGAGCGGCGTGGTCTCCTCGCCGGTGACCGTGACGTCCAGGTAAGCACCCCGCGGAGCCGGCCGCTCGAATAGAACCGGCGACTGCAGATCGAAATACGGAGCGAAGCCCCGGCAATCCTCCGCGATCCGATTGGCCACCGCCCACACCTGGCACAACCCGCGCACCAACCCGGAGCGCTCAAAACGCCGCACCGGGCCGAGGGTGGTGTGCAACACGATCCACCCGCCGACGGCCATCACCGTGCCGGCGCTGCGCCGGCTGCCGGCCGGGGCAACGTCGATGATGTACTCGGGCCTGAGCAGATCCGGCCGCTCGAGATAACCGGGCGCCAGCCGCTCCACCTCGTCGTGCAGGTGCGCGAGATAGCCCAGCTCGACCCCCGCCAGGGACTGGGTCGAGCGAACCCACGCATGGCCATTGATCCGCCTGAGCAACCTCGGCTTGGCGTGGGCGCTGCTCGCCGCCATCGCGAACACCACCGCGGCCATCAGCCCGCCGCGCACCGAGCCCAAACAGGTACCCCGCATCACGTTCGGTATGACGCCGGCCCGGTCGGTTTGTTCAATGGGCCCGTAGGCCCGGGAGCGACTAACGCGCCTCGACCGTCAGGCTCTCCAGGCTCATCCCCTTTTGGGCAAAAGCCCGCGCCAGGGCGCCCTCACTGGCCTTGAGCAGGCGGCCGGCGTTCTTGTCCCCCGTCGTGAACTTGGCCGAGATTTTACCGTCCTTGGCCGAAATCTGCATGGTGGCGCCGCCGAGCACGTCATCCTTGAACTGGATCACGAAGTTCGACATGCCCTCCTTGTCCACGCCCACCAGCACGCGCTTGACGATCTCCTGCAGGATGTGCGCTGGGATCTGCGGTCCGGCCGCTCCCTGCGCCTGGGCCGGCCCTGAAGCCTCTGCCATGCCGCCCGCCGCGGCGATCCCGCCCTGACCCTGCATGTTGCCGTCCTGGCCGGAGTCGCCACCGCCGCCGCCCATGGAGCCGCCGCCCCCCTGGCCGCCGCCGCGTTCGTAATTGATCCCCTCCACCCGGTCGGCGTCCTGCTGCGCCTCGCGCAGGCTCTCCTTGGCGTCCGCCTCCTTGGCCTCGACCTCCTTCTCCTTCATGTCGCCGCCGCGGCTCTTCACCGCCTCCGAGCCCTGGTCGAGACTCTGCTTGCCGCGGGTGCCGAGCATGCCCTGGAACTTGTTGGCCATGGCGATGCCCGAGCGGGCCATCATGGCCGACTTGCCAGTCTGCTTTTGGACGTTCTTGTTCTTCTGCAGGTTGTCCGACTTGTTCGTCTCGCCCTTCTCGGCCTTTTTCTGCCCCAGGGCCTTGTTGAACTTGTCAGCCGACTGCTGCATCTCCTGCTTGGTCTTCTGCTGCTGCGTGCGCTGCTGCTCTAGGCGCTGCGCTTGCTTGGCTTCGTTTACCTTAGACATCTATCGCGTCCTCTATCCGCCGCGAGGGGCGGTCAATCATCACTCATTTAATAGCAGCCGGCGCACCGAGCCCGGCCGTTATCCTACATTCGCCGCTCGGACCGCGGTCGGCTGGAAATATTCCCAAACAAAACCAACGGGTTACACTACCCATCCCCTCCCCGTTGCCCCAGGAAGATCGTCTGGGCGATCTCGTCGAGGGCGTCCGCCTCCTTGTTTTCGATCTCCTTCTTGACCTGCTCGAGCCATTTTTCCCTGTGCTTCTCGAGCGCCTTGAGCTCCTGATTGGCCGCGATCAACGCCTCGCGCGCCGCCGCGACGTCATCCTCTTTCTGCGCCACCACGCCCTTTTGCCCCTCGATGGCGTTCTCCTGCATCTCCTCCTGCTCCTTGAGCCGCTCGATGTAGAGGTTGGCGGACACCGCCCCCCGGGCATCCATCTCGCCACGCATCT
>JAUUZB010001140.1 GCA_030590185.1 Deltaproteobacteria bacterium | reverse complement strand
GCACCCGGAGACGTCGAAGAATCGACAACCGCTCGTGCAGGCAAGGTCGCCGCCGGCGTAACCGAGATCCCAACAGGTGGCGGCGCGCAGGTCGCCGTCGTCGCAGACCTCGGCGCCCTGAGCCATGCCATCACCGCACTCGATGGCGTCGACCCAGAGACTAAAATCACCGGAGGAGAAGCCCCAGCTGTCGACCACCACCACCACGGTCTGCCCAGCCTCGAGATCGAGAAAGACCTCAGACTCGAGCCCGATGGTGTCGTCGTTACAGCCGAGCTCCGGACCCTGGCAGGAGCGGTCGTTGACACACAGGATCGGATCGATCCCCGACCCGGCGGTGGAGAAACGGTAGGCACCGGCGGCCGGTGCGGTCCAGGCGTAGGCGAGATCGGCGCCCTCGAGGTCGGGGGCGGAACAGGAACCCTGCAGGTCGTCGCCCGCCTCTTCGTTGTTGCCCTCCACGATCAACCCGAGCTCGGAGCCGAGCACCTCATCCGGGCAATCCTCATCGAAGCAGTCGATGGTGTTGAAGTCGAGGCAGCCCTCTTGGCAGGCGAGGGTGCCCCCTGGATAGCCGAGCGTCACGCAGTCCTGGTCGGAGAGCGCCTCGCCGTCGCAGACTTCGTCGCCGTCGAGCAGGCCGTTGCCGCACAGGAACGGCACACCGACGCAGTTGGAGGGATCGAGGGCCAGGCAATCTTCGGCGCACATTAAATCTCCGCCCTCATAGCCGAGGGTCGTGCAGGTCGCGCCGCGCACGTCGTATCCGTCGCAGACCTCGCGCACGCCGGCCACGCCGTCGCCGCAGACGTTGCTCCCCTCAAAGGGGTCCGGGTGGCCGACCACCATCCCCTCACAACCGCTGAGCAAGACGGCCGCCAAGCCGACGCCAGCGATGAGCGTTCGAGTAGAATTTCGAGTCATGACATCACCCACCGGCGGCGGTCTCGGGGGTAGGGGCACCGCCGCGCCATGATTCCCTTGGCCGTAGCAAGGGGTTTGTCCCGAGATTGTGCCCCAATGGGCGTCCCCTGGCTAGTCTATCGCTTTGGTGGTCTCGGCCCCTTGGCGGTCATCCCTCACCGCCACGCGCACCCGGGACCACGTGCCTGCGGACACCACTTAGTCCCCGGGCGAAGGGCCCGGCGGGCAGTCGTCGTTGACCCGGCCTGGGGTCCCGGTCTCGTCAAAGACGTCGGTGCTGATCGCATCGCAGAAATCATCGGCGCTGTCGTTGGCCACGGCTCTCAGGTCAGACGGGTCGATGCCGACCGAGACCCCGGTATCTGGAGTGGGCAGGCTCGCCGTGTCGACCGCGGTCGTGCCGATGGTGAGCTCGAGGGTCCCCTCATCGTTGAAGAGCTGCAGGAGGCCGGGCGCCCAATCAACCGGCGCGTTGCGGTTTTGGGCCGGGTCCTCCGAAGCACCAATCACGAAATAGCTGCCCGGCTGCACGGTGCGGCAAACGGTCGACTCCAGGCGCAGCTCCCGCGGCTCCTCGCCCGCCGTGTCGTTGGTGACCAGCAGGTCGTTGAGGTCCACCGGATCCGTCGCGGTTACCAAGATCTCGAACCAATCAGCGAACAGGTCGGCGCCCGAGGGATTGGCAAAGACCTCGGTGATCACCAGCTCCCCGGCCGCTGGCGGCACCGCCGGGCGATCCTCGGGCACGGCCAGGCTGTCGTCGCGGCAGGTCACCGGTAGGTACGGCCCGCCGGTGTCGCCAGGCTCGACATAGAAATAGTCGCCGCGTGGCGCATAGGAGTCCCCCGACCCAGGGTCACCCACGCTGAAGGAAGCATCGATTGCCCCGGGGACGAGCGGTTCGAGCGCGCAGGCAGACAGCAGCAGGGTGAACCAGGCGAGGCACGCACCTATTGTAGCATTTTGGCCCACCCTAGAATTCATACAGCACCGCCAGGGTGGCCGTCGGTCCGGAGGGGTCGAGGTACCAGACCTCGCCCTCTGAATCGCGTGCATAGTAGATGTTGCCGGCGTCACCGAACTGGTTGATCGCCATGGGGAAGAGGCGGTAGCCGAGATTGAGCTGCACCACGAGCGGCACGGGGTCGAGCTCGACCGCCACGCCGCCATAGGCCTCGACGCCGTGGGTCATGGCGAGCGCTAGGCCCTGACCGTCGTCGGTGGGCACCGGCAGGCCGAGCAAGGCCAAGTGGTAGCGCGCCCCGACCAAGGGCAACCAACGGCCGAGGTCGAAGCGCTTCTCGAGGCCGGTGGCGAAGTTCAGCGCCAACAACGGATCGTCGAAGGTGTAGGTTGCCACCAGGGTCCAATAGAGCTCGGGGACCAGCAACGGCGAGCGCACCCGCACCTCGAGCCCCGCGCCACCAGTGCCGAGGACGTTGTCCGGGACGCTGCTGCCCACCCGCAGAGCGGTCGGCCCGTGCACCAACGGCGAGAAGGCGCCGAGCAAGCCGAGCTGGAAACCAAAGGTGGGCTCGTCGCCCGCCCACTGCTCCTCCTCCTGGAAGGCGACCTCGTCGGTCTCGGCTAAGGTCTCGACAACTGGCCTGTCCACCGCCGCCGTAGCCTCGATCAACTCCACCGACGCGGTCGCCGCGGCCTCAGCGGCAGCCACCTCGGCT
>JAUUZB010000787.1 GCA_030590185.1 Deltaproteobacteria bacterium | reverse complement strand
GTTGGTGGAGATCGTGAACCAGGGTGACGCGCTCATCCGAGGTGGGGTCTGGGATCACCCGCAGGTGGTCGCCCGATTGCCGGATCAACAGCGATTGCAGCCGTGACTTCTGTCGGTAGCGCTCACCGGTCCGGTGCTCGGACAGGCCGCGGCTGGTCGGGTTGACCTCGGCGATCAAGCGGAGCAGCTCGTCGCTGTCCGGGATGAGCTTCCCGCTGAGCACCTCCGCGGGGTCGATCCTGCGCTGTTTCTTTCGCCTCGCCACGTTGCTCAGCGCCGGTGGCCACGACCGGCCTCTAGAACTCTATATAGTGAGGTGCAGCGGCGGCCTAGGGACCGGATGGCGCCGGTCGGGCCAGGACGGACGGTGACAGGTGCCGGTATCTAATGGCCGGTCCCTGGAAGTATAGTCTACTGAATGTAGTACTCCTCCCCGTCCACCAGGCAGATTCCCCCCTCAGGTGATCCTGAGCTGCGCAGGATGTCGGCCGGCTCCGGGAGCGACCAATGGCCCTGGAGCTCGTTCTCCAACACCCGCACCATTAGATCCTCGAGCAGCTGCACCAGGTAACAGGGGATGTGAGGTTCGGCGTGCTCGAGGCCGATCCCGGAGTCATCCGTCAGGAACAGATAGCGGCCGTGGGAGAATTGGGCCACCTGCCGGAAGACCAGCTCGGTGAAGGTGTCGACCCCGCTCGAGGCGATCGGGTAGAGGTGGATGCCGCGCGCCCGCGCTGTTTGGGCGGCGTCGGCGGTGGTCACCTGACGATCGACCTGCGGCGGCGCGTCACCGACCAGAAACGCCACCCGCACCGTGTCCGACGTGCGCCAGTCGAGACCCATCGCCACCTCGAGGCCTTCGGCCACCGACTCTGGGTAGTCGCCGCCGCCGTTGGCTTCTAGGGCGGCGAGGTCAGCGAGGAAGGTCTCGAGCTCGCGGGTGAACTCGTAGCTGCGGGTTTCGTAGGCGTCGCCGCGGTCGCGGTAGGCGACCAGACCGAGCCGTAGATCGAGATCCGGGTGGCTGGCGTCGAGGGCCTGCAACACGGCGCGCACCTCCGCCTGGAGATAGGCGATCTCGTCCCCCATGCTGCCGGTGGTGTCGATCACCAGGGCGAGATCCATGGCCGTGGCCGCGGTGGCTGTGGTCCCGTCGACGGTAATCAGCCAGGTCTCGGCGTCGCCGGCGAGGGTCAGGCTGGCGTTGGTCGTGCCGTGGACCGCGACCACCTGATAGCTCTCCAGGCTGCCGTCGTGGCTCGGGTAGAAGGCGGTGCGGCCGTTGCTGCCGGTGACCAGGGCGATCAACTCGACGCCGTCCGCGTCCCGCACCGATACGCTGGTGTCGCGTAATGGCACACCATCGCCGTCGACCACTTCGATCGGGATGCGGTCGATCGGCAACAGCGGGTAGTCGCCGGCCACGCTGCCGGAGCCATCGATGAATGCGGCGTAGTGCCCGAAGTTCAGGTTGTCATCCCAGTCGCCGGCGGTGAGTTGGCCGGAGGCGATCGGCTCCTCGCCGGTTCCGATCGGGTCCGCCGTGCCGGTGGCGCCAGCGCTGCCATCGTAGCTGCTGGACCCGGGGGTGCCGCCGGTACCCTCCGAGTAGTAGTAGTCGTCGCTGCCGCTACCGCCGGAGCCGTTGGAGTCGCTCGCGCTGCAACCACTCAGGGCGAACAGCGCGCAAAGGCCGATGTTGATTCGATGGTTCGTTGCCACGGTGGTCCTCCTCGGTGTCACCTGGAGGATGATGCAGGATTCACGCCAGCACCGTGATCTCGTAAGGGTCGGAATTGTCGGGGGTTCCGCTGGTCGCCGGTGTCACGGATCCTGGACACTCCTTGGCCCACTGACGCCCGTGCCAGCCCCGGTGTGCCTGGTATCCCCCAGGGGTGTTGGGCTACCGTGCTCGGCCGAAGGGAGGCACCATGGGCACGCACACCGCTCGTTTTCTCGTCTCAATCGGCCTCGTTGGTCTGCTCGCAACCGCCTGCACCTCGACAGGGGAGAAGGTCGAGGCACCGCCGCCCGCGCCCGCGGTCCACAACTACGTGGTCCGCGACACGCATCTGTTTCACGACCCGAGCGACAAGGCCAAGGTCCCGGCGCCGGACGGCAGCGGGCACGTGGAGAATCGTTTCGCTCCCCTCGCGCGCCTCGACGAGGTGATCCTGGTCGAGCAGCAGGGGACGTGGTCCCGGATCGAAACCGACCGCAAGGAGACTGGCTGGGCCCGCGCCAAGAACCTGATCCCCGCCGCAGGGGTGGCACCAGCGGTAACCGTGGCGAGCGCGCCGTTGTTGGTCGCGCCCGGCGGGCGGCCCGTGGCAGGCGGCAAGTCCCTGCCCTCGGGCACGGTGGTGCTCAGCCTGAAGACCCAGCAGGGCTTCACCGAGGTCAACTACCAGGCCCACGACACCGCGTGGTTGCTCGACGCGCAGCTCTCGACCGCGGCCATCGAGCTGCGGGCCGGCCGCGTCCTCGCTGAGATCCGTGCCCTCGAAGCCAAGGATCCTCCGGCGGCGAAGAAACTCGCCCGAGAGAAGTTCGCCGAGCTCAAGGGCGCGCGCCTGCGTTTCGCGGTGGCGGCGGCGAGCGGCGACGACATCCCGATCACCACGGTGTTCGAGCTCGCCATGCACGGCAACTCCCCGACCTTGGCCTGGTCCAAGGACTCCAAGCGGTTCGTCACCAACGCGGCGTACGGGACGGGCGTCGGCTTCAGCGACCGCCCCGAGGCCGAGAGCGGTCAGGGCATATTCCTGGTCAACGTCGCCGAGGACACCTGGGACAAGGTCCACCCGCGGCCCGGGTTCCACCCGTTCTGGCTCGACCAGGAGCGCATCGTTTGGGGCGTCTCCTCCTGGTTCAGCGACGCGGAGGGCGCCGATTCCGTCGGCGTCTACGTCTACGACGCCGGCCGCGCCCGGCGCATCCCGCCCCCCGACCCGGATCCCCACAGCGAGGACGACCCGATCGACGTCTTCAACGTCCACCCCGGCAAGAACGGTAAGGTCCTGTTCAGCCCCGGCTGCGACAGCGAACGCTGCACCTGGCGCTACCTCGACGTCGACACCGGCGCCGTCTCTGAGGCCGCCGAGAGCGATGACACCTGGACCGTCCCCAAGGACCTCGCCGACACCCAGTGCCGGCAGCAGGTCGACAACCTCGTCGCCAAGGTCGACGCCGAGACAGGTTACACCCTCTCGACCCCGGAGCGCAGCCTCTCCCTCACCAAGCAAGGTCCCCCGGTACGGTATTTTCTGATATAGAGCTGAAGCAGATGACAGGGCTTGGGCTCAAGTTGTATAAGGCGGAATCGATTTCCCTTTCCCAGGATAGCGAGAGTCATTTTTTGAGGGTCAAAATAGTCCAGATTCAACGTTGCCATTTCGGTGGCTCTGGCGCCTGAGTCATAGAGCAGATGAAGAAGGGCATAATCCCTGAACCCCTCTTTCGTCTTCAGGTCAACGGCGTCAAAGACCTGCAAGATCTCATCCTGATAAAGGAACCCGATGAGGGGCTTCTGAGCGCGCTTCTGGGGGATATTGAGGATG
>JAUUZB010000400.1 GCA_030590185.1 Deltaproteobacteria bacterium | reverse complement strand
GGGCCATGCCGTGGGCTTGGGCACCAACTCGAGGGCGCCGCGGGAGAGGGCCTCGAAGGTAGCATCGAGACCGCGATACTCCGGTAGACCGGTGACCACCAGGATGCGGGTGGGCGCCGAGGCCATGATCTCTTCAACCGCGCCGAGGCCATCCATCCCCGGCATCGCCAGATCCATGGTCACGATCCGCGGGCGCAGCTCCGTGGCGAGCTTCACGGCTTGATCGCCATCCGCCGCCTCGCCCACGACCGCGAGTCCCGCCTCCTCGAAGATCATGCGCAGGGCGCGCCGCACGACCCTCGAATCGTCGGCGATGAGGATTGTGATCGGGCCGGTGCTCACGTCGGTCCCCACTCGCTGAGGCGCTTGGCCACCGCCTCTTGCAGCGCCGACTGGGAAAACTCACTCTTCACCAGATAACCGTCGGCCCCCGCCTCGGCAGCCCGGCGCTTGTCCGCGTCCTCGCCACGGGTAGAGAGGACCAACACCGGCAGGTGACGCCAGGCCTCGCGGGCGCGAATGCGGCGCACCATCTCGATTCCATCCATCACCGGCATGTCGAGGTCGGTCAGTACCAGATCCACCGTGTTGGATCCCAGCCGCTCGATACCCTGCTGCCCGTGCTCCGCCTCGATGACCTGATAGCCGAGGCTGGTGAGGATGCGAGCGACCATCGAACGGGTGATCGCCGAGTCCTCCACCAAGAGGATGGTCGGCGTGGCCCGCCCGGTATCCATTGTCGCGGTGAAACGAATGCGGGGCGCCTCCCCCAGGGTGCGGGTCACCAGCTCGGCCGGGTTGAGGCTCAGCACCAGATCCCCCTCCCGGGCGAAGCAACTGCCGGCCACCAGATTCGCGTCGGCGAGCAGGTCCCCGAGGGGTCGGACCAAAACTTCAACATCGGAACGCCAGGCGCTCACCCCGACCGCGACATCGACCCCCTCGTAGCGGACGATCGCGGCGCGATCTGGCTCCTCGGGCGTCCCCTCGCCCTCGACGAGAGCGGTCAGGGGCGCGAAGGGTACCAGCGCGCCGCGATGGCGGATGAAGCGCTGCTGATTGACCGTCTCGACGTTCTCCTCGTCCAGCAGCACCAGCGCCGCGACCGCGTTCGCCGGGAGGGCATACCACTCACGGCCGGCAAGAACGATCAGGACGCGGGTCAGCGCCAGCATCACCGGCACCTTAATAGTGAACCTCGTCCCGACGTTGACCTCGGTGTTGACCTGCACGGTGCCGCCGAGCCGCTCCACCTCGCGCCGCACCACGTTGAGACCGACGCCACGGCCGGAGGTCTCGGTCACCTCGGTGCGCGTGGAGAAGCCATGGCTGAACATCAGGCCGAGGATCTCCTCGTCCTCGAGCTGACGGGCCTCCTCACCGGTGATCAGCCCGAGCTGCACCGCCCGTACCGCGACGTTGGTTGGGTCGATACCGCGGCCGTCATCCTCGATGACCACCGTCACCCAGCCGCCGTGCTCCCGCGCCGACATGGTCAAATGCCCGGTGGCTTCCTTGTCGTTCGCCTGTCGTTCATCCGGGGGCTCGAGGCCGTGATCGACGCAATTGCGCACGATGTGCAGGATCGGATCGGCGAGCTTGTCGAGGATGTGTTTGTCCAGGGAGACGCCGCTGACGTTGAGCTGGACGTCAATCTCCTTTTGTTGCTCCCGGGCCAGGTCGCGCACGGCGCGCACGTAGCGCTGCAATAAACCGGAGACCGGCACCAGGCGTAGGGCGCGTACCTTGCGGTCGAGCTCGCGGACGGTGAGCGCCCCCTCGTGGACCCGCTCGCCGTAATCGTCGGTCAAGGCGACGAAGCGGCGGTGGAAGTTACTCATCGCCTCGAGCCAAGGGGCTGAACCGCTGACGCCGTGACCGTTGTTGGCGTTGGCGGCCCGTTGCGCCACGATGAGATCGGCGACCTCCTCCTCGAGCTCCCGCAAGCGCGCCAGGGTGTCCTCCAGGCGGGTGAAGCGCACGATCGATTCGCTCACCGTATTGGAGAAGTCGGTCATCAGCTCCGTGTCGACCCGCAAAAAGCGCTCCGCCTTGACCCGATCGCCGACCGCTATGGTGGGTTGGGCGAGCCTGAGGGCCGGGGCCTTGGAAGCCTTGGGATCTTTGGAAGCCTTGGGATCTTTGGGAGCCTTGGGATCCTTCGGGCCCTTGGAAGCCTCCTTCGCGGCGCCAGCGTCGTCGGGCCGGAGCCGACCGAGGGCACCGTCGACCCGGTCCATCAAGTCTGAGAGATCAGGACCGCCGCGATCGCTGCCGGCCCGCTTGGACAGCAGCTGCGCCATGCTGTCGGCGAGGGCGAGCAGCGAATCGCCTACCTCGCTCTCGACCTTGAACTCCCGATCGCGGGCGGCGAGCACCAGGGTCTCACCCCGGTGGGCGAGCAGACTGATGTCAGCGAAGCCCATCATCTTGGACTCGCCCTTGAGGGTGTGCAGCTCGCGGAGGAGCTGATCGGCGTGTTCAGGATTGCCCGGCTCGCCCTCGGCGGCGATCCAGTGCAGGTTGATCCGCTCCAGCCGCTCGAGGCCGGTGCGCCGGAACTCCTCGAGGAGCGCCAGCCGCGCCTGTTCCGCCGGAGAGGCCATCAGCTCGCCAGGGCTTTGTGTCCCACTTCGCCTTCGGCCTTCGCCAGCAAGCCTCCGAGCTCCTCGGCGGTGACCACCAGCGCATCGGCGGTCGACTTGACCTCCCGGGCGCCGGCCAGGGCGTGCTGCGTGTACTGCTGCAGCTCATCCATCGCCTTGGTGACCTGTTCGGTGCCAGAGCGCTGTTGGCCGCTGATCAGGGTGATGCGTCGGGAGAGCTCCAGCGTCTCGGTGGCGAGCTTTTGACCCTCCTCCGAGGCCAGGACAGCGCCCTGGGCGAGCTCGCCGATCTCCGTGGAGATCTGCTTGATGCTCTTGACCGCGCCGACCACCGTCTCGGCCAGCCGCCGCATCTCCTGGCCGACCAGGACGAAGGCACGGCCGGCCTCACCCGCCCGCGAGCCCTCCAGGGACGCGTTGAGGGCCAGGATGTCGGTCTTGTCGGCGATGCCGCGGATCGCCTCGGCTAGATCGGAGATCTTCTGCGCCTGCTGGTTGAGGGTCGCGTTGCGGTCGGCGATCACCGAGCTAGCATCCGCGGACCGCTCGGCGCTGGTGGCGACCGAGGTCGAGGCGTCGGCGATCTCATTGGAGGCCTCCATCAGCGCCATCATCGCCTGACGGGTCTCGTCCACCGCCGCTGCCTCCTCGGTGGAGTTGGTTTCGGTTTGCTTGGACACCGCCAGGATCTCCGCCGCCGAGGCCTTGAGCTCCTGGGCGGTGCGGGCCACCAGCTTGGTCTGGTCGTTGAGCTGCCGCATGATACGGCCGGAGAACCAGAGGCTGGCCACCACGGTTCCCGCCAGCACCAACAATACGATGAACGCGACGAGGGCAATCCGCTTTTTGGCCCAGAACACGCGCTCGAGACCGTACCCGAACAGCGCGGCGCCGAGCACCTCACCCTCGCTCTCAATCGGTACCCGTGCCCCGATCAGCGCCTCGCCGATCCGGCTGGGCTCTGCGGTGGCCGTGGTCAACGCACCAAGAAGCGCCGAGACCTCTCCGCGCTTGAGCAAAACGCCGCCATCCACGTCGAGAAAGACGATGCCCTTGAAATCGGCGTCCACGACCAGGAAGTCGACGAGGCGGTTCAACCCCTGCACGTGACCGTCGGCGATGGGGCGGCCCGCCTCGTTCCCGACCAGGGTCATGAGGTTCTGAACCTTGTCCGCGACACCCGCCTCACGGATGGTCAGGTTTGCCACCTCAAAGGAAAGCCTAACCTGAAAAGCGCCCAACCCGAGGAGGAGCACCACCATTCCAAGGTTGAAAACCAGCATCTTGGTGCGAATCGATAGGTTCACGATTCAACTCCCTTTCGCGACACGGGGCTACTCCCCCGCAGCAAGCAATCCATGATGACCCCCAACGAACCCTCTGGGATTCAACAGCTCACTCCCGTACCTACAACGTCCACTTTACGATTTTGATCCAACGACAGATCAGCCAGGGCGACCAGATCGAGCCACACCGCGAGACGCAGCGCTTCCTCCGGGCGTTCCCAGAGCACGATGCCCTTGACCCAGCCCTCACAAGCGCCAGCCCCGAGGACCCGCGGTAGATCGTAGAACGTGCGGCGCCCGGCCGCGCGCAGGTGGAGCTCGGCGGTGGTGAACAACCGGGCAATGCCGCCAGCGAACCGCACGCTGATCGCCCGCCCCTGGCTCGATGCCTCGGCGGCGGGCGCGCTCAGGAGCAGGTGATCAAGATCGACGGACCGCGCCGCCGCCTCCCGGTCGCGGACCTCCGCAAAAGACTGACGCGCGGAGATCTCCAACACCTGTTGGGCGGGTACCACGAACAGCTCGCCGGTGTGGTCGATGGTCAAGACGTCGACCTGCGAGCCGTTGGCGCCGGCGTCGCTCACGCTGCCCTCACCCGCCGGTTGCCTGGCGCGCGCGCAGCAGGGATGCAAAGAGGGCGCTACCGCTCAACACCGTGGTGACGCCGTTGATGTCATCGAGCTGGCCCACCACGATTGGATCGGCCTGATCGGCGGGGGCATCCGGGGGCCGGGGGACCGGACGCAAGGTGTCCTTCTCGGCGTCGCGCAGCCCGAGCACCGTGTCGGCACGAAATGCCACCGGCCGCTCGTCGACGATCAACACCACCAGGCGCCCCGATAGATCCGTGCCGGCCTCGCTTGCGGCGCGTGCCGGGAGACCCAACAGGCCCCGCAGGTCGATCACCGCCAGCACCCGACCGCGCACGTGGACTACCCCCAGGAAGGGATCCACGGCCGTCGGGACCCGCACCGGCCGCTGGAGCTCATCAACCGCGAGCACCTCGTGGCCGGGGAAGGCGAAGAGGTCGTCACCGAGTCGGAAGAAGAAGAAGCTCTCGACATCACCCCGGGCCTCATCCTGCGGCGGTGCATCCGCGTCCTGGCCTGCGACTGCTTCTTCGGCGTCGTTCTCAGAGGTCACGATCGTACCCTCGCACTCCACTCGATTGTGATCAATGCACCGAGAACGGCTCCGCGGGCACGATTGTTGAGGGCGCCGGCCGGCGGGCTAGAGCGCCGATCAGTTTGATTCCGACCTGATACCGATCACTGGGCAGGGGATCCCAATCAGCGCCGATATGTGATCAATAGGTCCGCGACCCCAAGCGACAGGAGGTTGCCGTGACCATCGAGC
>JAUUZB010000384.1 GCA_030590185.1 Deltaproteobacteria bacterium | reverse complement strand
CGTTCGTAGGTCAAGTCCCCGTGGAGGAAGAAGAGCTTGGCGGTCAGGTAGGCGGCGAGCTCCGGCTCGCGCGGGGCGAGGCGTAACAACTCGCGCACCGTCGTGTGGTCGGCGTTGACCACGAGATATCGGCCGCGGCCGAAGATCGAGGTCGATAGCTCCCCGATGTCAGCGAGGGGGGTGAGCTCCTCCGGGGTGGCTTGGGTGATCGCCACCCGCTGTGCGAACTGCCCGCCGCTGTGCTTGAGGTGGGCGAGGCGGATCGAGGAGACCTTGGCGCCCACCTCACGCAGCAGATGGTGAAGGGCTGGTTGCAGATTTTTCCAACGATCGGTCTCGGCGGCATCGCTCGCCGGCTCCGGCAGGCAGAAGTTGCTGCTGGCGCGACGAATCGGTTTGTGGCTGAGCAGCTCGAGTAGGCGGCCCGCCCAGGACTTGCGGGAACACCGCGCCACCACCGATTGTCGAGCCAGGGCGATGGCCACCGGGTGCGGGCGCGGCTCGTAGTAGAGCGGCCCGCGCTTGGCCGCGGCCAGGCATTCTTTGAGGCTCAGGGTCTCGCCCGCGGCGCTGCGCAACACCGGACGGTCGAGGAGCTCGTCGTCGACCTCGAAGCGTGATCCCCGGCGTCGTGACCGCAGCCACTTGCCGAGCAGGCCGAGCACGTCGCTGTTTTCGTCGAACGTTGCTTTGTCCGCCGCCGCCGCCGCGAGGAGATCGAACAGCAGCCGCGGCAGATCCCGATCGGCGAGGCGGCGCACGATCGCCATGGCCTTGCCGAAGTTGGTGTCGCGCAGGACGTTGTCGCGGGTGAGGGTGTGCTCGAGGTAGCGCGAGTCGATCTTGAAGGCGATGTTGGGATCGAGCTCCCCCTCCCCTTCGAAGAGCGTCAGCCCCCGGTTGAAGAAGCCGCAGGTCGGCGCAGTTTCCTCCACCAGCGCCACCACCACGTGGGTCCCCTCTTCTCGATGCTCCACCGTGCAAGGGGACTCGATGGCGATCGGCTCGTTGATCGGCTCGTCCTGAAAACGGATCTCGGCGCGGGCGTGTCGGCACCAGTAGCGCACCACTTCACGGGCGCGGCTGACGAAGTCGTCGAACTCCTCGCGGCTGGCGCTCTTGAGGATGCGGATCTTGGTGCCGTCGACCGGCTGGTCGAGGGCGATGCGCTGGAAGCGGCGTTCCTTGTCGAACAGGATCCGCCAGGTCTCCCCGCCCCGCGAGGTGTCGACGCAGACCGCGTCCGGGGTGATGCCGAAGACCGACACGAAGCCGATGCCGAAGCGCCCGATCTTGGTGAAGTCGTTGTCCTTGGAGGAGCTGAACAGGCGGGTCAGCTTCTTGTCGATGATCTCCCGGTCCATGCCCTCGCCGTAGTCGTCGACGTGGATGGTCATCACCCCCGACTCGTCACCGTCGCCGGGTTGGTGCTCGAGCCAGACGTCGATCTCCGGACTGCCGGCATCGAGGGCGTTTTGGATCAACTCGCGGAAGAAGGAGAGCGGGTCCGAGAACTGATTGACCAGGGTGTCGAGGGCCGCCTCGACGCTGTAGCCCTCAGCGCTCATCGTGGAGGCAGTTTGTGCCGAGCGGCCGGGGCGGTCAACCTCATACAAAACAAACGTACGTTTAGCCTTTACAAACGTTCGTTTGATCCGTAATACTCAGGGCCACGGGGCCGATGGCGGCCCAGACCCTGGAGGAGACGTGCTCGGGAATCACAAAATCGTCTCGTTTATCAGTATGTTAGCGCTGTGCGGCGCCCCGGGGATGGCCTGGGGTCAGGGCCTTTTCGAGCAAGCCCTCAGCGGCGATCTCAGCGCCGACGACACCGACACGGACGGGGATGACCAGGCCGAAGGGGGATCGGCGAGCAAGGCGAAGGCGGGCGGGGGCGACACGACGTTCGACAGCGGTGCTTTCCTCGAGAGCCTGGCGCGCAACTTCGAGCTCAACGGCTACGTGCGGGGCGACCTGTTCGTCGGCAAGGCATTGGAAAAGGACGCCACCGACCTCAAGGCCGGTTACGGCGAAGCGTCCCTCAAGCTGCGCGCCCGGGTCCGTGATTGGGGGGATGCCTTCACCGAGCTGCGTTTCCTAGCCGGCGCCCAGCAGGGCGAGGCCGCGACGGATTTGCAGCTGCGCGAAGCCTACATGAATCTCTTCCTCGGACCGGTGGACCTGCGCGTCGGACACCAGATCATCGTCTGGGGCCGCGCCGACGGCGTCAACCCGACCGACAACCTCACCCCGCGTGACATGAATGTTCGCTCCGCCAACGTCGACGACCGCCGGTTGGCCAACATGGCAGTGCGGCTCCAGTTCCACATCACCCCCGAGGACGTTGAAGGCCGGGCGCGCATCGAGCTCGTTTGGGTGCCGTTCTACGCCGCTTCCCAGTTCCCCAATTTCTCCCTCGGCGGACCCTTGGCCTTCGGCGAGCCGGACATCCCCGACTTCAACCTCACCAAGGGCATCGGCGCTCTCAAGCTCGACCTCGAGACGCCGGCCTTTGAGGGCTCATTCTCCGCCCTCATCGGCCACGCCACCTTCCCGGGCCTGGCGCTTCAAGGGGTGACCATGCCGCCGGATCCCTTTGGCATCACCGTCGGCTTCTCCGCCTACCGGCACGTGGTGATCGGCGCCGACTTCTCCGCCAGCATCTCCGATTGGTTCGGCCTGCGCGGCGAGGCGGCCTTTCGTTTTCCCTTTGACTACACGGAACGCCCCGATATCCCGCTGCCCGACTTTCAGTTGGTGCTCGGCGTCGACCGCGAGCTGTTCGGCGGCTTTGTCGTCGCCGCTCATTATATAGGGCGCTACGTGGTCAATTGGTACGAGATCGAGGACACCGGCTTTCTGGCCAGCGGCGAGGCGCCCAGCCCCGAGCAGCTCCAGATGATGAAGCAGGCCGGCATCGACCCGCTCGGCTTGGTGGAGCAGGAGATCCAACGCCGGGCGCGCATCATCCATCAGCAGACCGTGGCCGACTCCCATTCCGCCGCGGTGCGGATCTCCTGGCTCACCCTGCAGGACACCCTGACCCTCGAGCTGTACGCGATGGTCAACTTTTCCACCGAGGAGATCCTGGTCCGCCCCGCGGTGACCTACGCGATCAGCGACGCCTTCTCGGTGGTCGCCGGCGCGGAGATCTACGCCGGACCAGATGACACCCTGTTCGGCATGGCCGACGAAGTGCTCAGCGCCGGCTTCGCCGAGCTGAAACTGTCCTTCTAATTGGGAGAGGAATCCGTGACCGACGATCCCAAATCCGCTGAGCCCAAGGAGCGCATCCTCCAGGCCGCGATTCATCTGTTCTCGCGCAAGGGCTACTCCGCCACCGGCATGCGCGAGTTAGCCCGCGAGGCGGACGTCAACCTGGCGATGATCAACTACCACTTCGGTAGCAAGCAGAAGCTGTTGGAGGCGGTGTTTGACACCTTCTTCACCCGCCAGAGTGAGTACGTCGCCACGGTGCTCGACGACGACGGTCCGCCCGAAGACCGCATCCGTCGCGCCGTGCATCAGCTCATCGAGGGCTTTCGTGAGCAGCCCGACCTGGTGCGCGTAGCCTTTGCGGAGCTGCCCTACGACGTGCCGGAGTTCGCCGACTACAAGGCGCAGCGCATCAAGGAGATCGTCGGGCGGCTCCTCCTTCACCTAGCGCCCTTGGCCATGTCGGGACCGCGCGACTTCGTGCCGGCGGCGGCGGCACCGGCCATGATCGGCATGGTCGCCTTCCATTTCCTGATGCGACCGGTGTTGCAGAAAATCTTTGACTCCGAGTTCGACGATGATTTCTACAGCGAGTACCCAGACCGCATCGTCGATCTCTTCTTGTACGGTATCATTGGTCACCCACCGTCAACGCCGAGCAGCGATGACGACCCCGAGCCAACGGAGTAGCAGTTCATGGACAAGTTCATGGATAGATTCACCGACGTCGCCATTCGTCTGCGCTGGGTGACCATCGTCGGCTTCCTCGGCATCACTGCCTTCTTCGCCTCCCAGGCCCCGAAGGTACAGGTCGAGTCCCGGGTCAAGGAGCTGTTGCCCAAGGATGTTCCATCGCGGCTCCATCTCGACTCCATCGAGGAGATCTTCGGCGGCACCGAGATGCTGATGGTGATGATCATTGCCGATGACGTGTTGGCGCCGGAGGTTCTCCAACGGGTGCGCAAGCTGTCGCGCAAGCTCGAACGGGTCAAGAAGATCGATCGCGTTCTTTCGCTCTTTACCCTCAAGGAGATCCGCAGCGACGACGGACAAATGGTGGTCGAGTCGGCGGTGCTCCACGTGCCCAAGGACGCGGGGGAGGTCGAGGCGCTGCGCAAGCGCCTAACCGAGAACGACATGATCTACGGCAACGTCCTGAGCAAGGACTACACCGCCACCGCGATCATCGCGCTGCTCAACGTCGATGCCGAGGATGAGGTAATCCTGGCGGACTTCCGCGAGGCGGTGGCCGCGGTGCCCGGTCCCGGCGAGGTGCACATCGCCGGCCTGCCCTACATGCGCTCCGAGGTGGCGGTGGGGATCAGCGGCGACATGCAGAAGTTCATGCCGATCGGCATGCTGATCATGCTGTTCTTCCTCTACTGGTGCTTCCGTCAGATCCGCGGCGTGCTGTTGCCCTTCGTGGTGGTCTTGATGTCGATCATCTTCGCCATCGGCTTGATCGTACTGCTGGGCTGGAAGATCCACATCCTGACCATCTTGCTGCCGGTGCTCTTGATCGCGGTGGCCAACGACTACGGCATCCACATCTACGCGCGCTATCAAGAGGACAACGTCCCCGGCGCCAACCTGACCAGCCAGGACCTGGCCAAGTCGGTGATGAAACACCTGACCTCGCCGGTGATTCTCACCGGGGTTACGACCATGGGCGGCTTCTTGAGCTTGATGGCGCACATTTTGATCCCGGGGCAGCAGCTCGGCATCCTGGCCGCGGCGGCGGTCGCCTACGCTTTGATCGGCAGCATCCTGTTCATCCCGGCGGTGCTGGCGGTGTTGCCCAAGGCCAAGCCGGTGGTTCATGCATCGAGGGAGGATGGCAAGTTGCCCATTCTGGAGCGTATCCTGCGCTTCAACGGCAGGCTGGCGAGCACCCGACCCAAGAGCGTGCTCATCGTCGCGGTGTTGGTCTCGGGGTTGATCTCCCTCGGAACGTTCTGGCTGGTGGCCGACACCAACACCGTGAAGTTTTTCCCGGAGGACTCCGAGGTGCGGGTCGGCGACGCCCTGATCAACAAACACTTCGGTGGCGCCACCGCGATTTCGATCGTCGCCACCGGGGACGTCAAGGACCCGAAGGTCCT
>JAUUZB010000215.1 GCA_030590185.1 Deltaproteobacteria bacterium | reverse complement strand
TGTCGCCGGACGGCGGGGTGTCGCCGGTCGGCGGGGTGTCGCCGGTCGGCGAGGGCTCGGCGGGCGGCCGCGAGGTTACCTGTTTCTCATCGGCGGGTGGCTCGGGGCCGACCCAGACGCGGCAATCCTCGACCCGTCCCTTGGGCGTGACCGTGATCGACAGGCCGGACTTGCCCTTGGCCAGCGGGTGGTGCACCCGCAGATTCTTCTGCACCTTGGGTAGCCGCCAGCGCTCCGCCATGGGGCAGACGCAATTCCAAAAACGCCGGTCATCGGTTTTCCAACGGGAGCGGTGCGCCTTGTCGGCGCAGTGCTTGACGTCCTTGAGATAGCGGCGTCCTAGGGCGTGACGAATGAGCTCGAGCTCGGTTTTTTGCGCCGGCGTGATGTTGCCGAGCTTCGCGTCCTGGCTGCTAGCCAGCAGCACCTCCCGCCGCTCGCTGGGTGGGGGCTCGGTCTTCACCCCGGTGGCGGTGTAGACGCGGTTGCGCGAACGCACGATCACCAGAACGCTGCCGTCCGGGTTTACCTTCACCTCGACCGTGGCTGGCGTCACGGTGCTCATGCTCTGGGACTCCACCACCGGCAGGGTCGCCACGCGCACCATGGTGGTCGGGTGCGCCAACCCCAGGCCGCGTTTGCTGACGCTCGCCCGATAGCGGCCAGCCGCCACCACCACCTCGCCAAACTTCGCCGCCGTCGGTAGCTCGACCTCGAGGACCGTGGCCTTGGCCTTGCCGCCCCGGCGCTGGGCCTGCGCCGGCGACACGAAGGCTAGCGACAATGCCATCGCCAGCGTCACGTTGATCCACCCCAACCTCAGATCGGCTCCCATCGGCGCAGTATAGCGCTTTTTGCGCCCGTCGTAGATGGCCAAATGATAGCCCACCGCTGCCCGCTCATGCGACCAAAAACCGATGCAGCTTTTTCTTGCCAACGCGGACAATGAACGTTCCATCCTCGCCGGGCGCCGCCGTGCTCACCGCAAAGAGCTGCTCCTGAACCCGCTCGTCACCGATCCGCACCGCGCCCTGCCCTATCAAACGGCGCGCCTCGCCTTTTGATTTAGCCAATTTTGCCCGCACCATCAGCTCAATGAGCGGGATGCCGGCGTCGAGCTCGGCGGCGCTGAGCTCCGTGGTCGGGAGCTGCTCCGCGTCCGCGGCCACGACCCGGGGGATCTCGCTCGAGGGAATGATCGCCGCCGGAATTTGACGCCCCCCAAAGGCCGCCGACGCCGCCCGGTGCGCCTCTCCCGCCGCGGCCGCGCCGTGGATGATCCGGGTCGCCTCATAGGCCAAGATCGACTTGGCGAAGTTCAGCTCGACCCCGGACATCTTCTTCACCGCGCGCACCTCCGCCATGGGCAGGAAGGTATAGAAGCCGAGCAAGCGCGCCGCGTCGGCGTCGTCGACGTTGACCCAGTACTGGTAGTAGTCGTACGGCGCCAAGCGATCCGCCGAGAGCCAAACCGCCCCCTGGGCGGTCTTACCCATCTTCTCGCCCGAGGCATTCAACAACAGCGGCAGGGTTAGGCCTTGGGTCAGCTCGCCATCCATCCGGCGGCACAGATCCACGCCGGCCAGGATGTTCCCCCACTGATCGTCGCCGCCCATCTGAAGCCGGCAGTCATACTCCCGGCGCAGCTGCACGAAATCGTAGGCCTGCAACAGCTGGTAGTTGAGCTCGATAAAGGAGAGCCCCCGTTCGAGTCGTTGCTTGTAGGCCTCGGCGGCGAGCATCCGATTGACGGAGAAGTGCCGGCCGACGTCGCGCAGAAATTCGATGTAGCCGAGCTTCAAAAACCAATCGGCGTTGTTGATCACGACGCTCTTGCCACCGGCCACGTCGAGCACCCGACCGATCTGTTCCGTGATGCGCTCAAGGTTGGCCGCGATGGTCTCCTCGGAGAGCATCTTGCGTAGCTCGGTCTTGCCGGAGGGGTCCCCCACCATGGCCGTGCCGCCGCCGGCGACCACCAGGCAGCGATGACCGGCCCGCTCAAAATGGGCCAGGGCCATGAGGGTGAACAGGTTACCGACGTGCAGGCTGTCGGCGGTCGGGTCGTAGCCGATGTAGACCGTCGCCGGCGGCTCGGCGAGTAGCTCGCGCACCGCCGCCTCGTCGGTCACCTGTTGAATGAACCCCCGTTCCTCGAGGAGATCGTAGACGTTGGCGCTCATGCGGGGCCTGTAGCACGTTTCCTTGCCGGGAAAAAAACGGCACCGGCGCATTTCATGGTCGCCCGCACACCCGATGACCAAGAGACGCGCTCCTCCCTTTTTTGGGGTGAGGAAATACCGAGACCGGGCCGGGGGTTGGGTGAGTGTGGGCGCCCAAACTTTGGCTCGGCGCCGAGCGAGTGGTACACGAACCCCGTGCGCACGATACTCCTCTCGAGCTGCGTCTCGATCTTGGGACTGCTGGCGGCGCCCACCGCCCGGGCCGACGTCTACCGCGAGATCCACGGCGTACGCTCCGAAGCCATGGGGGGCGCCCACCGCGGGCTCGGCACGAGCAACGACGCCATCACCCTCAACCCGGCCGGGATGATGCTCACCAAGCGCTACTCCATCGACGGCGGCTACAGCTACTCAAAACAGGACGACCTACACCACATCTCCGTGAGCCTGGTCGACTCCAAATCGGGACCGGTCGCCGGCTCCCTCCAGTACGTCTACAGCCGCGGCGACCACAGCGGCGCCGACGTCAACCTCCACCGCATCTACGCCTCCACCGGCTACGCGATCCTCGACAACTTTGCCTTTGGCACCACGGCGCGCACCACCCAGGGCGATTTCATCGACGAGAATGGCGAGCCCCAGGAGGTCGAGAGCTACAGCTTTGACCTCGGCCTGGCCATGTCGTTGTTCGATTTGGTCGGCATCGGGGTCACCTACCACAACGTCACCACCACCTCGCGCAAGCGCCTCAACCCGCCGCACCTCGGCATCGGCCTCGCCTACGCCGGCACCAACCTAGTGGTCGTCGCCGACATGGAGATCGATCTGCGCAGCAACTGGCTCGGCGAGATCACCGCCCGCGGCGGCGTCGAATATTTCCTCGACGACCAGTTCCCGCTGCGCATTGGCTACCGGGCCGTGCCCTTCACCCGCAAGTACGGCGGCGACCGTGACTACGACCACGTGATCGGTGGCGGCCTCGGCTGGGTCACCGACAGCGGCTCGGTGGAGATCGCCTTCACCCAGTCGGTGATCATTCAAAAGAACTGGGACCTGTTCGCGGGCCTCAAGTTCTTCCTCTAGGAACGCCGCGCGGCGGGCCTACTCCGGCGGCGCGAGCAGGAACAGCTCGAGCAGCACCGCCGGTTCGCGCATCTCCGGGTCGAGGGCCCGGGCCATCTCGAACATCAGGCGGGCGCTGTTGATCATGGCCCGATCCCGGGTGGCGGAGCCGCGGATCAAGAAGATCTTGCCCAGCATGAGATTCGCCTCGGCCATGAACGGGTACATGGTCACGGCCTCTTTGATCGCCTGCTCCGCCTTGTCGTACTCCCCCTTGCCGTAGAGGATGTGCGCCCGCTGAAGGAGTTTCTTGGCCTTGAACGAGGCCCTGGGGTCGAGGGGGGGGGCCTCCTTTCCCGGGGGGATCGGGTAGGCCTGGCGGGGGGGATCGACCGCGGCCGACGCCGGGGGATCGCTGACCGGGGCGGACCCGGTGGAACGATGGCCGCCGTTGGAGGGGGCGGGTGAGGCCGGCTCAGAACCGCCGCGCAGGCTGGCGGTCGAGGCGGCTGAGCTGGGGCGGCGGCTCTTCCCGTTCGTGGGGGGGGTGGCGGGCGCCGGAGCACCTGTCTTCGTCGGCCCGGTGACGCGAGAGGATTGGGCCGGGCCGGCACGGGGCGGCTCCCCTTCTGCCGACGGCGCGCAACTCGACACTATTGTTACTAGTGCCATCGTGCCGAGCAGCCGCGCCATGCTTGTTGTTGCTCCTGGTTATCTCACGCGACGCCGCAAGGGGCGCCTACGGGCAAACACCGGACGCCGTGCACAGCGCGTTTGCGCTGCAGCAATAGTCCACCCCTGGAGTGCAAGCGGCCGCATCAGTCAACCCGCACTCCCCGCCCACGGTACAACCATCGGTGGCGGCGGCATCGCAGGTTTGACTACTACCGTCGGTGTCCTGGCTACATGCCGCGCCCGGGTACTTGGGCACACAACTGGTCGTCAGGCCATCGTCCTGACAGGTCTGGCACATTGGGCACTCGACCGCCGCCGCCGCCGTGCAGGCACTACCGTCGGCCTCGCAGGTGCTGTCGGTGAAGTCATCGGTGGAGCAAGCGCCGCCGCAGGGATCGCCTGCCGTCGAGCACTCGGCCGCCGCCCCGGCACAGCTCCACGTCCCCGTATTGCAGTTTGGCGGTGCGCCACAGGCATCCCCATACTCGACCCCGGGGTTGACGCAGGTCCCGCCGCAACAGTAGGTCGTCACCGCGTCGCAGTTGAAGCCCGTGGGCTTGCCGCCCGTAGCTGCGCAGTTCCCGGCCGCCCCCACGGCATCACACGCCTCGCAGTTGCCCGAACACTCCGCATACTCCCCGATGCCGCGGTCCGTACACGTACCCCCACTGCAATAGGTGCAGTCATCATTGCAGATACCGTCGTTGGGGTCGTCGTCATCCGAATGCGCCACGCAGGCACCGGTGGTGCACTTTTGGCACTCACCGCAGGCGTTGGCCGCGCAACAGGTTAGGTCGACACAGAAGCCCGAGGCGCACGTGCCCCCGCCCACGCAACTCTCCCCGTCCTGGTCTTCACAGCCGCCGCTTCCATCGCAAGTTGTCGTACCATCGCAGGTGAGCCCATCGGTGTCGTCGGCGTCCTCGGCGTAGAAGTTGGTCGTGCAATTCGCGGTGGTGCCGGCATCAAAACAATTCGCGCACGCCGGACAGTCGGCCCCCGCCCCGGTAGCGCAGGCGCCATCTGCGTCGCAGGTACCGTTGGTGGCCTCATCCCCGGAGCAACTACCGCCGCAGGGCGACGACTCGGTCGAGCACTCATAGAGGGTGCCGGCGCACGTCCAAGACCCCGCCGCGCACTCGCCCGAGCCACAGGCGGTGTTGTACTCGCTGTTGGCTGCGGCCGGGTCCCAACAGGTGCCGTCACAACAGAAGCTCTCGGCATCGACGCAGCTGCTGCCTTCGCTTCCGGTCCAGTCCCCGCAGTCTCCGCCGTCGGTGGTGCAGGCCTGGCAGGCTCCCACGAGACACTCGACGTGCTCCCCGGCGCTGCGGCTCGTGCAGGTGCCCGCGCTGCAATAGCTACAGTCGTCATTGCAGATGCCATCGTCGAGATCGTTGTCATCCGAATGGGTGACGCAGGAGCCGGTGGTGCACTTTTCACACTCACCACAACTGGCCACGGCACAGCAGGTCAAATCGACGCAAGAACCAGATGCGCATTCCGTTCCGAGCGCGCAGGTTTCGCCGTCCTGCAACAGACAGGCACCGCTGCCGTCACAGGTGTTTATACCGTTGCAGGTGAGCCCGGCGGCGTCATCGGCATCCTCCCCATAGAGACCGGAGCAGTCTGCCGAAACCCCGGCGAGGACACAGCTCGTACAAGCCGCGCACTCCACGTCGCTGTCGGAGGCACAGGTCTCGCCGTTGGCGGCCGAGCAGAGCTGGTGATTGACCGTATCGTTGGTGCAGGTGTCGCACTCGCGGGTCAGGCTGCCGCCGCAGTAGACGTTCGAGCCGTCGCAGCTCCAGGTGCCGACACAGGCAACCGCGCCACAACCGCTCCCGGCCCCGGCCGGATTCACGCAGGAGCCATCACAACAAATCTGGCCGCTGCCCGTGCAGAGCCCGGGGCTCGTGTTGTCGAGGGTGGCATTGGCGCCGCAGGCGTTCGAGTAGCAATCCTGACAATCCGGACAGTCGCCTTCGGGATCGGAGCCCGAGGTGAGGGCGCCGCTGCAATCTGAGCCAAAGTCGCATTCGCAGTCCGCCGAGGCGCAGACCCGCGCCCCCCCACAGTTCGCTGCATTGCACTCACAGAAACCCAGTTGGCATTCGTCCGCGACCGTACAGCCGGTATCGCCCGTGTCCCCTTCGCAGATTCCGGTACCGCTACATTCAAAGAGACACTCGCCGAGCACATCCACGTTCTTGTTGATGTTGCCGCCGCAACCCTGACCGAAGGTGCACAGGCAGTCGGCCGAGGCGCAGACCCGGGCGCCCGTGCAGTCGGCGGCATTGCACTCGCAATGATCGGTCGCACAGTCGTCGTTATCATTGCACCCGGTCGTGCCTAGGGTCTGCTCACACACGCCCTGGCCGCTACAATCACGGGCCGCGCAGTCGTTGTCGTTGTCGACATCCTTGTTGACGAAGCCGGTGCTGCAGGTCGCGCCGTAATCGCACACGCAGTTGGCGTTCGCGCACACCCAGGTCGTACAGCCCGCGTTGTTGCACTCGCAATAGTTGGAGTCGCAGCGGTCATCGATGTTCGCACAGCCGGTGACGCCGTTGCTGAGCTCGCAGGTACCGTCCCCGGCGCAGGCCAGGGCGCCCGTGCAGTCGTCGTCGTTGTCAACGTTCTTGCTGACAAAGCCGGAGCTACAGGTCGAGCCGTAGTCACACACACAGTCGGCGCTCGCGCACACCCAGGTCGTGCAGGTCGCATTGTTGCACTCACAGTGGTCGTTGTCGCAGTCGACGTCGTTCACACAGACCTGGCCATCGGCGAGGTAGCACGTACCAAGAGAGTTGCAGAGGTCCCCGAGCGCCCCCGAGCCGGTGCACTCGTCGTCGAAGTTGT
>JAUUZB010000453.1 GCA_030590185.1 Deltaproteobacteria bacterium | reverse complement strand
GCCGAGCATGGCTGTCGCTGCGGTCGCCCGGGCAGCGCCGGCTAGCTGCTCGAGTCTCATGTCGACCGCCTCGGCCTGTTGATGTGCCAGGGTTTGCAGCGCCACCCGCGGGGCCTCGATGATGGTCGCGCAGCTCTGGCCGAGCATCGCGGTGGTGACCGCCAACAGGCAGACCGTGGCCCCAATGAGCAGCGCGGTCACTGGATAACGCGTCAGCCACCGGCGCCAGCGCTCGGCCCGAGACCATGGCCGGGCAGTGGTTTCCTGCCGGGCCAAGCAGCGATCGAGATCAGCGGCGAGGGCGCTGGCCGAGGGGTAGCGACGGGTTGGGTCCTTGGCGAGGCACCCGAGACAGATCGCCTCGAGGTCGCGGTCGACCGCGGGATTGAGCTGGCGCGGCGGGACCAGCTGGTGCTCCTGTGCCGCGATGAGTGTCTCTTCCACCGTTGGACCCTCGGCCGGCGGTCGCTCGGTGAGCAAGGCGTAGAGAACTCCGCCGAGGCCGTAGACGTCACTCTGCACCGTTTCGTCGGACTCGCCGGTGGCCAGCTCCGGCGCCATGTACGCGGCGGTTCCGATCACCCCCCGCCAACGGTCACCCTCGGGATCGAGCGCCACGTCGTTCTCCCCAGCCTCGGACGCAGCCGGCAACTCCTTGGCGAGGCCGAAGTCGGTGATGCGGGGTTGATCCCCGTCGCTCAACAAGATGTTTGCGGGCTTCAAGTCATTGTGGAGCAGCCCTCTCTCGTGGGCGTGATGGATGGCCCGTGCGACCTCACCCATCAAGGACGCCACCGCCCGCGGTGCATCACCAAAATGCGCCAGCTGTTCCTGCAGGCTCTCTGCCTCCACCAGCGCCATACTAATGTAGGGGTGCCCGTCGCGCGTGCCGACCTCGTGAATCTTCACGATGTTGGCGTGCTCGACCTTGGCCATCGCCTCGGCCTCGGCGCGAAATCGCCGTTCCTCGGCCTCGCTGATCATCTCCCCCGGGATCTTCAGCGCCACCCAGCGCTTGAGGCTCCTTTGAAACGCGCGGTAGACCACCCCCATCCCGCCGTGCCCCACGTAGGTGATCTGGTCGTAATCGCCAAAGTCCGGGAGGGTGACCGCCACCGCGTCCACGGCCCAGGGTGGCAGCTCCAGAAAGGCGTCCGCCTGGGCCTTGGCGTCATTGGCCAACAGGCGCTCGACCTCACGGATCAGGCCGCTGTCATCGCCACCCGCTTCGGCGAGAAAGTCGGGGCGCTGCCGGGGCCCCAGCTCTGACGCGGCGGCGAAGAGGTCGCAGACGTTCTGCCAACGATCGGTGGTCATGTCGCCTCCCTGAGCCGGCCGTAGAGCCAGGCCCTCGCCGCCTGCCAATCCTTTTCCACCGTCGAGACCGAGGTCCCCAGGTAGGTGGCGATCTCCCCCCAGCGCAACCGACCGAAGAAGCGCAGGCGGACTACCTCGTACTGGCGCTCACTGATCCCCGCCAGCTCCTGCAGGGCGGTGTCCATGTCGAGCAGGGCGATCTTCTGGGTGGCCTCAAAGGCGCCGAGTACGTGATCGATGGTGGTCCGCGGGCGATGGTCGGGGCGCTTGTCGGCGCGACGGCGGCGGGCGTGGTCGACGAGAACCTGGCGCATGGCCCTGGCTTGGGCTGCGAAGAAATAGGCCCGGTCGGGGATGGCCAGCGGCTTGCCGACGAAGAGCTTGAGGTAGGCCTGGTGCACCAGCGCCGTGGGGTGGAGGGTGTGCGCGGCGCGCTCGCGGGCCATCAGGCCGGCCGCCACCCGACGCAGATCATCGTAGACGAGCTCGTAGAGCGCTTCCTTGGCACCATCGTCGCCGCCCTTGATGCGTTCGAGCAGGCCCTCGATGCGCTCTCGCCGCTCATCCACCACGGTGGTCACCCCCCACGCAGCTCATACGTCTTCATCTCACGAGTACCTGCGTGACGCACCGCCAAAACCCGTAAATAAAAAATTTCTTACGGGCTTTCGAGGCCGGCCGCGCATGATCCACTGAAAGGAGCCAATCATGCTCGAGCTACTGAGACAGATTCCAGGCGACCTGTTTTTTTCTTATTACGCGGGTTTTTCCGCCCTTCTCATCGGCCTCAGTTGGAAGTGGATCAACACCGATCCGAGGTCCGGGGAGGCGCTTCCCGATCCGACGGCCCTGAGCCCAACCGCCATCGCCTACCTGCGGGGTGGCTGGCGGGCGGTGGTCCGCAGCATCGTCCACAGCTTCTACGAGCGGGGGTTGGTGGCGGTCGACGGCGAGGGGGTCGAGGCGACCATCGGCATGGTCGAGACGGAGCAGCGTCCCTCCGGTCAGCTCGAGTGTATCGTGGCCCAAGAGATCGAGCCGTTCGTCAACAGCGGCGAGCTGGTCCGCGGCTCGGGCTTCGAGGCTCGGCTAACCACCGCCCTGCAGCCGATCGACCAAGATATCGTGAAACGCGGCCTATTGAAGAGTGGTGCAGACCATCTGCAATCCTGGGCCATTTGGCTGGGCCTCCTCGTGGTGCTGCTCAGCATCGGGGTGATCAAGTTTGGCTTGGGCCTGACCAACCATCAGCCGGGGATCTATCTGCTCGCGACCATGGTCGTGATCCTCTTTGGCTCGTTCATCCTCCTGCAACCCTCGCGCCGCACCACCCGCCGGGGGGAGCGCTACCTGGCGACCCTGAAGCAGCACTTCGGTTGGATCGAGAAGGATGAGAACCTCGAGTGGCGGGAGGCGGGGCTCGATCCAGCGCTGCCGGTGGCAATCTTCGGCATGGGGCTCCTCGGGACGAGCCATCCGTTGCGGGACGCCTTTGCGACGAGCGTCAATGCCTCCAACAGTTGGAGCCTCGGTGTCGGGAGTGACGGCGGCTGTGGCGGCGGTTGTGGCGGTGGTTGCGGCGGTGGCGGCGGTTGCGGTGGTGGCTGCGGCGGCTGCGGTGGGTGTGGGTGATCCGGTGGCTGCGCAGAAAAAACGAGGCCTACTCCTGCAGTGGCACATTACCGAGCGCTGCAACCTGCGCTGTCGCCACTGTTACCAAGGTCCCCAGGCTGCGGCGGAGATGACCCTGGATGGTCTGCTCGGGGTCCTGCATCAGTACCGGGAGCTGCTCGCTGGCTGGCGGCTCGGCCCGGGGGGCGAGCCAACCCGCGGCCACATCACCATCACCGGCGGTGAGCCGCTCGTGCGGCGAGATTTCTTCGAGCTCCTCGAGCTCCTCGCCACCCAGCACGAAAAGTACAGCTTCGCCATCCTCACCAACGGCACCCTCATCGACGATGCGGTGGCCCGACGGCTGCGCAAGCTAGGGCCCTCCTATGTGCAGGTTTCCATCGACGGCAACGAGCAAACCCATGACCACATTCGAGGCAAGGGCAGCTATGTCCGAACCTCCAACGCCATCCGGCATCTGGTTCGCCACGGCGTTCGGACCTTCATCTCCTTTACGGCCCACCGCTCCAACTACACCGAGTTCCCCGAGGTGGCGCGCCTCGGTCAGCGTCTCGGTGTGGCGCGGGTGTGGGCGGACCGCTTGATCCCCTGCGGTGCCGGCGCCGAGCTCCAATCCCTCACCCCAACCGAGACCGCCGAGCTCTTCGGGTTGATGGAACGCGCCCGGCGCCGGGCGGCGAGGTCGTGGCGAGGCTGCACCGAGATCTCCATGCATCGTGCCCTGCAATTCCTCGCTGGCGGGGGTCGACCGTATCGTTGCACCGCCGGTGACACCCTGTTGACCGTGATGCCGAACGGCGATCTCTACCCGTGCCGGCGCATGCCCATCCTGGTGGGCAACCTCGCAGAGCAGAATCTCAGTCAGCTCTATTACGACTCGCCGTTGTTGCGCGCCCGGCGTGATCCGGAGAGCATCCCCAAGGATTGTGGCGGTTGTTTTTACGCGCGTCTGTGCCGCGGGGGACTGCGGTGTCTCTCCCACGCGGTCAGCGGCAGTCTGCGTCGGGCTGATCCTGGATGCTGGCGTGCGGCGAGCTGTTCACCGCCGGGAGTGGCCCAAGAGCCTGGGCTCGCCAGTGGCTGACATCGCCAGCCTGGCGGAGCCCCGCTCTCGATGTGGTCTACTCTACTGACACTGAAAGTCGACGCAGACGTCCGGCGTCACACACACGACGGCGGGGCTGCACTCTTCACACTGGTTGTCAAAGCAAGCCGGTAGCTGGGCATCCCAGTCGCAGTCCAGATCCGTGGCGCACTCCTCACACTGATGGTCGACGCAAGCCGACTGCTGGGGATCGCCGGCGCAATGGCCGTCATCGACGCAGGGGAAGCAGAGACCGAGCGGCAGATCGCAGAAGGGGTCGCCGCCGAGGGCGGTGCAGTCGTCATCGCTGGTGCAGGTCGTCACGCAATCGTTGTTGTCGTCGCAACGTTCGGTCGGCGCGCAATCGGAATCCAGGGCGCACTGTTCACAATTGTCGTTGACGCAGACGGGTTGCGTTGGGTCCCCGGCGCAATGACTGTCGAGGGCACACTCCTCGCACCGGGTGCGGACGCAGGCCGGGAGCTGGGCATCCCAGTCGCAGTGGAGGTCGATGGTGCACTCCTCGCACTGGTTGCCGATACAGGCCGGGAGCTGTGCGTCCCAGGTGCAGTGGCTATCGACGAGACACTCCTCGCACTGGTTGCCGGCGCAGGCAGGCCGCTGCACGTCCCAGTCGCACTCGGCATCGGTGGTGCACTCTTCGCATTGGTTATCGATGCAGATGGGTAGCTGCGCGTCCCAGGTGCAGTGGAGGTCGGTGATGCACTCCTCGCAGAAGTGATCGACGCAGGCTGGTTGTTGGGCGTTGCCGCAGTGACCATCGTCCACGCACGCAAAGCAGAGCCCGAGCGGAACGTCGCAGTGGGGATCGCCG
>JAUUZB010000149.1 GCA_030590185.1 Deltaproteobacteria bacterium | reverse complement strand
GGGCCCGGCACCAGAAAGACGCGGAAGTAATCACCGGTGTAGAAGTTGCCCAGCGAGACGCCGTCGATGAGGATCTCTTGGGTCGCGCCTTGGCCGACAAAGATCGTGTCGGTTCGAATCACGTAGAGGGTGGTCCGCTCCGGGGCCGGTGCGAGTTGCTTGGCGGTCCCGGCAGCGGCCGGTGGTGCCACCGCGGCTCGTGGTCCGCAGCTGCTAGCGATGACCAAGATCCCCGTGAAGATTGCCACCGTCGTCGAGCGGGTGTGTTGCATGACGTTCCCCCTTCTGGACCGAGACCTATCACGACCCGCCAGCCCAGTCAGCCGACATCATCTGCAACGCCCCGCGGGCTGTCGATGGGATCCTGGTAGAGATCGATCCCCGACGGCTGAGCAACTCTACGAGCGACCCAGCCCGCGCCTCAACCCCGCGGCGCCGGCAGATGGATCTTCGGCTTGTCCGGGTGGGGCCGGTAGAGGATCGCGGTGTGCCCGATCAAGCCGCACAACCCCGCGCTACTCTTCGCAGCGAGCGCCTCGGCCATACCCTTCTTGTCCTCGGGCTCGCGCATCTTGACCTTGATCAACTCGTGGGTGAGCAACGCGGCCTTCACCGCCTCGATGACCTCCGGCGTAACCCCGGCGTCTCCGACCTGGACCACGGCCTTCTTGTCGTGGGCGAGGCCGCGCAGGTACTTCCTCTGGGGTCCGCTGAGCTCGAGGGCCCCCATCAGGCGGCCTGCTCGCTGCCGGCGGTGGACAGATCGACCGAGACCAGCTTCGACATGCCTGGCTCCTCCATGGTGATGCCGTAGAGTCGCGTCGCCTCGGTCATGGTGAGCTTGTTGTGCGTGATCACGATGAACTGGGAGATCTTGGCGATTTCGCCGAGCATCTCGTTGAAGCGCCGGACGTTGGCGTCATCGAGGGGCGCGTCCACTTCGTCGAGCACGCAGAACGGGCTCGGCTTGATCAGGAAGATGGCGAAGATCAGCGCGGTAGCGGTGAGCGCCTTCTCACCACCGGAGAGCAGCGAGAGGTTCTGGAGCTTCTTGCCCGGCGGTTGGGCGACGATGTCGACCCCGGCCTCAAGGATATCGTCGTGGTCCAGCAGCTCGAGCCGCGCCTCGCCGCCCCGGAACAGGCGCGGGAAGACCTTCTCGAACATTTGGTTGACCGCCTCGAAGGCCTCGCGGAAACGCCGGCGGCTGGTGCGGTTGATGCGGTGGATGGCTCGGCGCAGGGAGTCGAGTGCCTGCACCAGATCGTCGCGTTGGCCCACCAGGAAGTTGTGGCGCACGTCGACCTCTTCGCACTCTTCGATCGCCATCAGGTTGATCGGCCCGATGTTCTTGAGGCCGCGCTCGAGGCGCTCCCGCTTTTCGTGGTCCTCGACGCCCGGTAACGGCAGCAGGTGATAGTCACCGACCACCTTGAGCAGCTCCACGTCGTGACGTTCCGCCACCAGGGCGATTACCTGCTGGCGCTCCATGGCGAGGCGCTGGCGGTCCATCTTGAGCTCGACCAAGGCCTCGCGCACCGCGTCGCTGCCCTTGCGAGTTTCCTTGAGGCTCTCCTCCTTGTCGGCGAGCTGCTGGCGGTCCGCCTCGTAGGCGGCGCGGGCTTCGCTCAGACTCTGGCGTTGGGTCTGCACGTCGCTGGCGGTGGTGGTGATCTCTCCTTCGCCGTTCTCGATGTTGAGGGTCAGCTCTGCGATCAACGACTCGCCGTCCTGAATGGCATCCCGGCCGCGCTCCACCCGGCGGCTGGCGTCGGCCTCCGCCTGCTCCAGACGCGCAATGGCGTCCCGGCTGCTGACCAGCTTCTCATCCCGGGAGGCGAGCTCTACCTTGAGGGCGGTGAGCGCCTCGCTGCGGCCGGCGAGTTGATCGCCGTGGGCGGCGCGAACCCGTTGGAGCTCCGCTAGGCGCGCTTCGAGTTGTGCCCGGCGTGTCTCGGCGTCGGTCGCCACCTCCTCCGACTCGCTCGCCTCACGGGTGATGCGACCGAGCTCGGTGTGGTGTTGTTCGAGCTCCTGATCGAGGACTTCGAGCCTGTCGGCTAGGCGGACGATCTCGTTGGCCGCGGCTTCGAGCTCCTTGTCGATTTGGATCTGCTCCACCTCGCCCTGGCGGATTTCCTTGTCGATCTGCTGAATGTCGACGTCGAGCTGCAACCGCCGGGCCTCGAGCTCGCGGTGAGCGACGGTGGCGGCCTCGAGATCCTTGCCCAGTTGGGAAACGGTCAGGCGCAGCTCCCGGATTTCGCGGGCTTGGGCCAGCAAGCCTCCGCCTGCTTCGGAGCCGCCGCTCATCGCGCCGGCCGGGTCGAGCACTTCGCCGTCGAGGGTAACCAGGGTGCGCGACAGGCCGTTGGCGTCCCAGATGGTCAGGGCGGTGGGCAGATCCTCCACCACCGCCACGTTGGCGAGCAGATACTCGGCGGCCGCCTCAAAGCCCGGCTCGACCTTGACGCAATCGAGCGCCGGCCCGATCAACCCGGTTTGGGCTGCGGGCATCGGCGTCGCGGTTTGGGAGCGCGGCTGTTTGGGCAACAGGCCGCCGCGACCGCCAGCCTGCTCCTTGAGATAGGTGATCGCCTCCATGCCCACCGCGTGACTCTCCACGATCACCAGCTGCAGCTTATCGCCGAGCGCCGCCTCGATGGCGCGCTCGTAGCGCGGCTGGGCGCGTAACACGTCGGTGACCAGGCCGAGCACGCCGGCCACCGCCGGGCCCTCTGCGTCGCCCTCGGGGTTGAGCAGGGCGCGGACCCCCTCGGTGTAGCCCTCGAGGCGTTTGGCGATACCCTCGAGGCTTTCGAGGCGCGACCCGGACTCGGCGAGGTCGGTGCGCAGCTCGAGGATGCGGTCTTCGCTGTTGGCGACTTCGGCGGTGACGGTGCGCAGCTCGTCCCCAAGGCTCTCCCGGTGCAGGCGCCAGTCGTCGAGCTCGCTGGCGATGCCAGTGAAGCGTACCTCGAGCTCCTGGTGGTAGCGATCGGCGGTGGCGCCGAGCCTGATGGTTTGCTCGAGGTCGGCGGTGGCGCGGCCCTGGCGGCTCTCCGTGTCGTTCCGTTGGGTTTCGAGGTTCGAGAGCAGAGTGCGGTGGCGGGCTGCCTCGTGCACTAGATCGAGGGCGTCGCGCCGCAGTTGCTCGGTTTCCTCGTCCACCCGGGTGAGGATCGCCTGGATTTCGCCGACGCTCGCGGCGGCGCCGGCGAGGCGGCTCTTGTCCTCTCTGACGCTCAACTCCATGGCCGTGAGATGCTCGGCCAGCGATTCGCGTTCGCTGCGCACTTCGCCCACCCGGCCCAGGGCCTCCTCGACGTCTTCCTTGGCGCGTTCGAGTTGGGCGCGGGTGTCTTTGATTTGTTGTTGCCAGTGGCTGACGTCCCGCTCGAGGGTGGCGAGCCTTGCTTCGCTCGCGGCGCAGCCGCTCTGCTCCTCCTGCAGCCGCTCCTCCTCCGCGAGGTGGCTCAGGCGCTGGGCCTCGAGCTCGGTCTCGTGGATCTCCATGCCGCGGGTGCGGTCGCCGAACTGTTCGTCGAGCTCGAGCTGCGCCTGGGCTTGAACCTTGTCCTTGGCCACCAGCTCCAGGATCTGAATCGAGGCCAGGTGAAGATCGAGGTCGCGCAGCTCGGCCTTGACCCGCTTGTAGCGCTCCGCCTTCTTGGCCTGTCGTTGCAGGGAGGCGAGCTGGCGCGAGAGCTCGCTGATGATGTCGTTGACCCGGGCGAGGTTCTGCTCGGTGGCGGCCATGCGTCGCTCGGCCGCCTTGCGCCGCGCCTTGAACTTGGTGATCCCGGCGACCTCTTCGATGAGGCTGCGGCGATCCTCCGGCCGGGCGCTGACCACGAAACCGATGCGACCCTGCTCGATGATCGAGTAGGCCTTGGTGCCGACGCCCGTGCCGAGGAACAGGTCGGTGATGTCCCGCAAGCGGCAGGGTGCCTTGTTGATGAGGTACTCGCTGCTGTTGTCGCGGTGCAGACGGCGGGTGACCGAGATATCTTCGTAGCTGGCGTAGATCGGCGGCACGTCGCCGTCGTTGCGGAAGGTGAGGGTGACCTCGGCGAGTCCAGAGGGGCCGCGAGTCTCGCAGCCGGCGAAGATCACGTCGAGCATGCCGCGGCCGCGCAGGTTCTTGGCGCTCATCTCGCCCATGACCCAGCGGATGGCGTCCACCACGTTGGATTTGCCGCAACCGTTGGGGCCGACGATGCCGGTGATGCCGTCGCCAAAGGTCAGGTGGACACGGTCCGCAAAGGACTTGAAGCCCACGATATCCAGAGCCTTGAGTCGCATCAGCCTGTGATCAGTCGGTTAGGGACCGGGTTAGGGGATTGCCATACGCTATGTTGCCATACGCTAAGCGGATCCTCTACACGGCCCTCGTTTTCCGTACAAGCGAGATCCGCCAGACATATGCGCCGAAACGTAGGTTGTCCACGGTTTTCGCGATCGTTTGGGGGTTCAGCAGCAGGTCGCCTTGCCGAGGGCGCGGGCCTTGGCCGCCTGGTTGCCCATGCAATCGTCCGGTCCGCCGCAGCCGGTGTGTCCCTTTTTCTTTTGGGCCCGGCCGACCGCGAAGGTGGAGAGCTGTTTGGTCAGGGCGCGGCTCTCGCAGGTGGGGCAGGCCGGGGTGGCGTTGCGGCTGACGAGCAGCTCGCAGCGGGCGCCGCAGTCGTCGCAGAGGAAGTCGAACAGGGGCATGGGGGGAGAGTGGGGGACTGCGACGGTCCTGTCAATTCGTCGGGTGCGTCGCTGGGCTCGGCCCGTCAATCCTGATACCCCGTGTCCCACGCAGCTACACGCGCATCGAGACCCGGGTGTGAGATGAGCGGCCACGAAGATCTCCTGTTTGGCGTGTTGGCGGTTCAGCTCGGGTTTGCCTCCCCCCAGCAGATCATGGTGGCGGCGGCGGCCTGGGCGACGGATCGCGATCTCGGCTTGGCGCAGCGTCTCCGCGACGCCGGCGTGATCCCGGCCGGGCGCTGGCGGGTCCTCGAGGGGTTGGTCGAAGAGAGCCTGCGCTTGCACGACGGCGATGCCGCCGCGGCCATCGAGACCATGGGGGGCGACTCGGTCCTGCTCGAGAGCTTCGGCGGCGCGGTCTCCATGACCGCCGGGGGAGAGGTCGAGGTTCGAACCGAGGTCGATCCGCCAAGCGATGGACTCGCGGTAACCCCCGAGGCCGCGAAACGCTACTCCCTGCGCGATCGCCAGAGCGGTGACGCGACCCAATCGCGCCGCTGTGCCGAGCTCGCCCGTGGCGGCATCGGCCGGGTCCTCATCGCCCTCGACGAGCACCTCGGCCGTGAGGTCGCGATCAAGGAGCTGCTCCCGGAGCTCGTCACCCCGCCGGCAGGCGGCGGGGCTCCATCCCCCGCGACGTCGAATCTGGTGGCGCGCTTTCTGCGCGAGGCCCGCATCACCGGTCAGCTCGAGCACCCCAACATCGTCCCGGTCTATGAGCTCGGCCAACGGGGCGATGGCGGCCTCTACTACACGATGAAGATCGTCCGCGGTCATACCCTGAGCGACGAGGTCGCGAGCGCCAAGACCCTGCGGGACCGTCTCAAGCTCCTGCAGCACTTCGCCGACGTCTGCCACGCCGTGGCCTACGCCCACAGCCGCGGCGTGATTCATCGCGACATCAAGCCGGACAACATCATGCACGGCGAGTTCGGCGAGACCGTGTTGCTCGATTGGGGGTTGGCAAAGTCGAGCGGCGGGCAGGACCCGCGCCGCAACGAGATCGCGGCGGAGCTCGAGGTGCTCAAGGACGCCGACAGCAACCAGACCGTGGACGGCCGCATCATCGGCACCCCCGCCTACATGAGCCCCGAGCAGGCCAACGGCGACATCGCTGCCATCGACGAACGCTCGGACATCTATAGCCTCGGCGCGGTGCTCTACGAGATTCTCACCGGCCATCCTCCCCACACCGGGCGTCTACCCTTCGAGGTGATCGCCAAGGTAGTCAGCGAAGCGGTGCGACCGGTGCGCGAGGTCTGCCCCGAGGCGCCGCCGGAGCTCGCCGCCATCTGCGCCCGGGCCCAGGCGCACCGGAGATCTGATCGCTACGCCAGCGCCAAGCAGCTCGCCGCCGACGTCGACGCTTTTCTCACCGGCGGTCGGGTTCGCGCCCACGCCTACACATCGTGGGATCTGTTGCGCCGCTTGGTCTCGCGGAACCGCACCGCCGCCCTGGTCGGTGTCGCCCTGGTGGTCGTCACGGTGCTCGGTTCAGCGATGCTGGTTCGCGCCTACGCCATGGCGGAGCGGGCGAGGGTCGAGGAGGTGAGCGGCAGGCAAGGCGCTGAAAAACAGGAGCGCCTGGCGCGCTGGCGCCTGGCCGAGGTCTACGAGGAAAAAACCGACCACGCCCTGGATGCCGGAGACCCTCACGCGGCCAAGCTGTTCGCCGAGGCGGCCCTGGCGCATAATGCCTTCAGCCGGGTCAAGCTCTACGACTTCGAGACCGCGCCAAGCGTCGCCGGCGCGGCTGACACGCCGGCGAGAGGCACCCTGAGGGTCAGAATCCCCTGGGAGCCGCCCGACCTCAATCCGCAGCTCGACCACATGGACTCCTGGTCGTGGAGGATCACTGGCCAGATCAACGAGAGCTTGGCGCGGGTGAGTCCCACGACATTGAAGCCCGAGCCCCGTCTAGCCGAGCGTTGGGAGGTCTCGGAAAACGGTCGCACGGTCACCGTCTACCTACGCCGCGGCGTGCGTTGGCACGATGGTCGGCCCTTCAGCGCCGACGACGTGACGTTTACGGTCGAGAAGATTCGCGACCCCGCGTCCAGAACCGCACCGACGCGGGCATCATTGGAGGCCCTCGATCGCTGCGAGAAGATCGACGCGCATACCGTTCGTTTTGTTTTTCACCGCAGTGAATGGAAATCCCTCGAAGCGATTCTCTCGCTGCTCATCTACCCGCGACACGTCTACAGCTCGGGCGACTTCAATACCCACCCGGCAAACCGTGCGCCCATTGGCACGGGCCGGTTTCGTTTTATTAGCTGGACGCCAGGGGAGGCGATCCTCCTGGCTCGCAACGCCGACTACTTTGGCCGTCCGGCGCGGATCGCCAAGCTCGCCTTCATTCTCGTCCCCGAGGGTGCGTCGAGCCTGGAGGGTTTGCTCAGCGGTGCCCTCGACGTCAACGCTCACCTGTCTCCCCAGGACTGGGAGGCCCTGGGCCGCGAGCCGGACGTGGACCAACGTTTTTGGCGCATGCGGCACGCCCCGCGCAAAGTTTACCTCATCGCCTGGAACGCGCGGCGGCCGATGTTCAGCGATGCACGGGTCCGCCGCGCCCTGACCATGCTCATCGACCGCGAGCGGATCGTCGATGAGCTCACCGGCGGTTGGTCCGAGGTCGCGGCCTCCTGGTTCGCGCCCGGCAGCAAGGAGTTCGATCCGATCATGGCGCCGCTCCCCTTCGACCCACCTGGCGCCAGGCGACTCCTCGCCGAGGCCGGGTGGGAGGATCACGACGGCGACGGTGTCATCGACCGCGAGGGGTTGCCCTTCGCCTTTGGTTTCCTCCACCCCGGCCGCCAGGCGCTCTTCACGATCCTGAGCGAGAACCTCGGCGCCGCGGGCATCATGGTGCGCGATGAACGCG
>JAUUZB010000862.1 GCA_030590185.1 Deltaproteobacteria bacterium | reverse complement strand
GTCGAACAGGGCGCTGAGCTGCATCGCCTGTTCCTGGGCGATCGCCTCGAGGTCGCGCTCGACCACCTTGAAAGGGCCGGCCCGGGTGGCGGAGAGGATGAGCTGCTCGGTGAGGTATTCGGCGACCTCCCCGTGGCTGCGATCCTCGCTGGTGACCGGAACCACCCCCAGGGTCGTGCCCGACTCGAGTCGGATGGCACAATAGTCCGTGAGTTGGCGGACGACCTCCTCCACCGCCGGTCCGAGGACCGCGTCGCGGGGGGTGGCGCTGTCGCCGCGGGCGACGATGGTGTGGTCAAAGTCCCGCGGCGTGTTGGTCAGGTAGGAGAGCTCCCGTCGCACGATGCGAACGATCGCCTGGTCGAGGTTCTCGGTCCGGTAGTTGGTGCCGACGTGGTGACTCGCCTCTCCGGCGCCGCCGTCGGTGTTGCCAACGTTGCCCTGGGTGACGAAGACGTACTCGCCCTGGGTGAATTGAGCGATTTGACGGAAGATCAACTCGCCACGGCGCGGCAGGCCGCCGGCCCCGACCATGCTCCACTTGATGCCGCGGGCGCGCGAATTCTCCATGGCGCGACGGTAGGTGTAGGTCTGTCCGTAGTCGGTGTGGGGCGGGGCGTCGGCGATGGCAAAGCCCAGGCGCAGGGCGTCGCGGCGCCAGGGTAGTTTCTCGAGCGCTGCCTGGAGCGCGGCCTGCAGATCCTCGGGGGTGTCGCCGCCGCCGCCGGCCTGCAGCCCGTCGACCTTGCGCTGGAACAGGTCAACGTCGGCGGTGAAGGGCGTGACCTGGGTGACGTAGGCGTCGCCGCGGTCGCGGTAGGCCACCAGGGCGAAGCGAACGTCCGGACGGGTGGAGAGCTCGGTGAGCTGCAGGTGGATCGCCCGCAGGGTCTTTTTGAGGCGATCGATCTGGCTGCTCATGCTGCCGGTGGTGTCGATGACGATGGCGATGTCGACTGGAACCTGGCGCGGCACCGAGCGGTTGAAGGGGAACCGGATCTCGGTGACCCGCCGGCCGGCGCGATTGATCTGACCCGTGCGGGTGGTGCCCCGGCAGGTGACCTCGGCCACGTAGTCCTCGGCGGAGGTTGGGCCCTCGGCGCTCGGGAAGAAGTGGGTGCTGCCGTCGGCGTGGGTCGTGGTTTCGGTCACCGCGGCACCGTCGCTGGTCTCGATCACGACCCGGCAACCGACGAGGCTCTTGCCGGCCCGGTCCCTGGCCTGGATCACCAGGCGCTCGCTGACGTCGACCACGTAGGGGATCAGGTGCTGGTTCTCGACCAAGAAGGCGAGGAAGCGGTTGAACTCCTGGTTGTCGTCGTGGCGGCCGGCCTTCATGGCGGGCGCGGCCATGGTGGGCGCGGCCATGGCGCGGGAGGGGCGCATGGTTAGGCGTCTCTTGGGCGAAGCGGGCATCGACGCCATCGGCGGGGCGGCGGCCGGGGGCGATGCGCGGTGGCCGAAGACGTCGTCGATTCCGTCGTGACGTGGGGCCTTGCGCGGCGGCGGCCGGGTCGTCTTGCGAGAGGGACTCCGTCCTCCGGCCTTGCCTCCGAGGCCTGACCGTTTGCCGCCAGCCGAAGCCTCGCCACTGGCCACGCCGCTGCGGTCGCGGGGCTGTTTGGTCTCCCGGCGATCCTCCTCCGCCTTTTTCGCTTTCTTCGAGCCGGTCAGGCCGAAGGCGTGGGTGACGGTGACCGTTGCGCCGTCACCGGGGGTTGGGAAGCGCCAGGATTTGATCTTGCCGATCAGGCAGTAGAGCAACGATCGATCGCGCAGACTCGAGGGCGCCTTTAGCAGGTTGGCCCCGACCACCGCGCCGGTATCGTCGATCCGCCAGCGCAGCACGATTTGGCCGTAGTGATCCCGCACGGCGCTGGCTCGGTGGCAGGCTCGAACCTGGCCGGCGCCAGCGGCGATCACCGCCAGAACCTCGTAGCGGTCCACGTCACCCTCGACGTTCGTGGGTTGAGCGTTTACCAGCGCCGGCGAGCCAAGGCAGACCAAGAGAGCGATTGCGCAACGTGTCATCGTTTTTCTCCTCGATTCCCCTGGTTGGTCGGGGCTGGCCCGAAAAGCGGGAAGGGATCAGGAGATAAAACGCGGCCGGGGGCCGGAGGTTTCAGGGATCGGTCTAGAAGACCTCGATGCTGCCGATATCGAGGACATCGAAGATGAGGAGAACGATGGTGGGCAAGAGGCACCCGACGACGGCACCTACTCCGATCGCCCCGATGTCATCCTTTTCTTGCACCGTGGGTGCCGCGGCCTCCAAGGCAACGAACGTCGGGATCACGATCGCCCACAACACCGGGGTCAGGGCGAGCTCAACGACGAACAGGGCGGTCGACTCTTTGTTTTGATCGGAGGCCCAAATCAAGGGCGCGACCGGTGTCGGCGTCTTGGCGCGGTAGGCGAGGTACAATTTCCAATCGTCGGCCCTGAAACGCAACTCGAAGCTCTCAAAGGGGTCGCCCGCGCTGGGCCTCGGCGTTCGGGAGGTGGGCGACAGATCCAAGAGATCGGCCACGACCTCGCGGATCGCCTCGGCGTAGAGCTTCTCGTCGTCCGGCAGAGTCTTTTCCGCACGGCTCGTCACCTCCGGCACGCGCGTGTCGATCAACCGGATCGAGATGATGATCTCATCCCCCAGGCGGCTCACCGAGCCCACGAGCAGGAAGGGAGCCCCGAGGGCACCGCCGATCTCAGCGGCACAGCTCACGTCATCGCAGCCGGTCGCCTGTCGCAGCGCCTCCATCCCCAGCATGGCCCGGATGTCGCTGGTGGTGATCACCTTGTATGTACCGACGCGATCGATCTCACCGGCCAACACGTCGTCGAGGATCTCGGCAGCATCAGCGGGGAATCGTCGTGGCGCCAGGGGCATCACCGCCAAGGCCGGCATCTCCGTACTCTCTGGCTCAGCAGCGGGGTCGGGCGCGGGCTCGGAGGCCGGGGTCGGCTCAGCCGGGATCTCGGACGCGAGTGCCGGCTCAGCCGGAACCTCGGACGTGGAAGCGGGGTCCGGCTCGACCGCGACCTCACCCTCAGCCCATGCCGGGCAGGGCAGGGCGTGCAGGGCGACCAGAATTGCAAGAGCTCGTGTTTTTTTCATCGTGGCAATGTGGGACAGACCACGCGGCGACGTGCCAGGCATGAGTATAGCAGGACAATACCGGCGTACCAGGTTCGAGTTTGCAGGGGACCGTGCGAGATGCGTCGCGCGGCCACACCGACATCCACTGCGCGTGGACTAAAAGGAACCCGTGGCGCCGCCGGATCGACGACACCCGGGGCCTCATTCGCCCTTCTCCTCTTGGGACGGATCCAGTGGATGTGCCACGACGACCACGTTGCCGTCCGGATCCGCGTAG
>JAUUZB010000920.1 GCA_030590185.1 Deltaproteobacteria bacterium | reverse complement strand
GCCCACGTCGCTGCTCTCGACCCGGACGTGCGCGCCATGCTGGAGGCCTTCGCCGCCGGGATCAACGAAGGCGCCGAGCTCGGTCTGGGCTGCCGGCCCCACGAGCTCGCCCTGCTCGGCCGCGACCGGAACACCTGGAGCGCCCTGGACGTGATCGGGATGATGCGCTTCGTCGGCTTTACCCAGTCGATGAGCTGGGACACGCAGCTCGCCCGACTGCAAATCCTGCGACTCGACGGCGCCGAGGCCCTGCAGGCCCTCGAGCCGGAATTCTCACCCCACCACCCGATGAACCGACGCCCGGGCGAACCGGCCGGTGAGACCATCGATCGCTTGAGCGATGAGATCGCGGCGTTCACAAAGGAGGTCGGTGCCGGGGGCGCCTCGAACAACTGGGCGATCGGCGCGGACAAAACCCGCACCGGACGACCCCTGGTGGCCAACGATCCGCACCTCGACCCGAGCATGCCGCCCCAATGGTATCTAGCGCACATCGACACCCCGGACTGGTCGGTGGTCGGCGCTTCCTTCATCGGCGCGCCCGGGATCATCTCCGGACACAACGGCTTCGGCGCCTGGGGGGTGACCAACGCCAAGGCGGACGGCGCCCACGTCGCCATGGAGCGCATCGGGCCGGACGGGCGCAGCGTCTGGTCCGACGGTGAGCTCGTGCCCTGCGAGGTCGAGCGTCACGTGATCGACGTGCGCGGCGGCGCCAGCGTGACCGAGGAGGTCTTGATCACCCCGCGGGGACCGATCGTCGGCCCGGCGGCGGGGGTCGGCGACGAAGCGGTCTCCCTCACCGCTAGCTGGTTGGAGGTCGCGCCGGTGGCGGGATTTTTGCGCGTGCACCAAACCCGCAGCTGGGAGGATTTCCGTCGCTGCTTCGAACAGTGGCCGAGCGCCCTACTCAACGTCGTCTATGCCGACGCCGACGACACGGTTGGTTGGCAGCTGGCCGGCAACGTACCGGGCCGGCGCGATGACGCCGGCTTTTTGCCCGCCATCGGCTGGTGCCCGGGTGGGCCCTACCAGGAGGCGCCAGTTCCCTTCGACGAGATGCCGTACTTCACCGGCGGCCCCGAGAGTTTCGTGGGCACCGCCAACAACCGTCCCCACCCCGACGCCGAGTCGCCGTTCATGGGCGTGCACTGGACCTCCGGCTATCGGGCGGCGCGGTTGTACGAGGAGATCGCCGCCCGTGACGACTGGGACCTCGAGGGCTGCATGGCCCTGCAGGCGGATCGGGTCTCTCTGCCGTGGCGCGAATTGAAACAGCTCCTCATCGACCTCGAACCCCGGGACCCGGCGGCGATCGTCGCCCTGGATCTGTTGCGCCCGTGGAACGGCCGAGTTGACGCCGAGTCACCGGCGGCTGCGGTCTTCGAGGTATTCCTTCAAGAGATGACGGATCGCATCGTGCGCGCCAAGGCACCGCGCACCTGGGACTGGGCCCTGGGTCGCGGCATCAATCAGATCTCACCTTTTAACCACTTCGCCGTGTCGCGGCTCGGACACACGGTGGAGTTGATCCGCAACCAAACCACTGGCCACTTTGACCAGCCCTGGCCTGTCGTTCTGGAATCAGCCCTCGCCGCCTCGGTAAACGCCCTCGACGCACGGCTCGGCGGTGAGCCCGAGTCCTGGACCTGGGGCCGCGCCCGGCCGCTCACCCTGGAGCACCCGCTCGGCATGCTGCCTGGTCTCGGGAAGATCTTCAGCCTCGGACCGTTCGCTTGGGGCGGGGACGCCGGCACCTTGAGCATGTGTACGTCGGATCCGATAGACGTGTTCGCCCGGCCACAGATCATGGCCACCTTCCGCATGGTGATCGACATCGGCGCCTGGGACGAGGCGCGCTTCGTCTTCTCCGGGGGGCAATCCGGCAACCCGCTGTCGCCCCACTACGACGATCAGTTTCAACTGTGGCGACGCTTCGACGCCGTTCGCGTGCCCTTTTCAGCCGAGGCGGTGGCGTCCGAGGCAGTCCACGAGCTCAGCCTCGATCCCGTCGCGCCCGGGGAACGGGTCGACCGCCCTGGGACGACGCCGCTGCGGGACCGGCCCGCTCGGCTGGGTCTGTTCGGCACGGCGGCCAGTCTGGCCAACGGTTTGCGCCGCCGGTAATCCGCCGCTCACTTCCTCCGGCGCAGGCGCACGCTGGCCCCGAGGTAGAGGAAAATCGCCAGCAACCCCGCGCCGGTGACCGGATCCGCGCCGCTGTTGCAGCTACAACCGGCCGGCGTAGAGTCACCGGTGCCACCGGTACCGCCGTCGCCGCCAACGCCGCTGCCACCCGCACCGCCGGTGCCATCACCGTCGTCATCGCCGATGGTCAAGGTATAGGCGTCGCTGCCCGGGGTCGCGTTGGTGGGGGTGCCCATGGTGATTACCAAGGTCTCGGCTGACTCCGAGTCGGTGTCATCGATCAAGATCAACGCGAGCTGCCCCTCGGTGCCGGTGTTGATCGTGATCTCGTGAGGGGTCGCGATAGCCTCATAGTCGCTACCGGAGGTCGCCGTACCGCTCACCGTGAACGGGATCACGACCTGAGCCGCGGCCGCCTGACTGAGCACCGCCCGCAACACGACCACCGGGCTACCTGTCTCCGCCACCGTCTCGGCGGTCTTGTTCCAGGTAACGATCGGGTCGCCGATGTCGTCATCGATAATTTGGAAGTCGGCGGAGCCCTGGTTGTACCCCGTGGCGGTCGCGGTGATGCTGACTAAGCGATTCCCGTCCGGGACCGCCGCCGGATCGTCGAACAGCACGATGTCAAAATCGGCCGAGGTCGTACCGGCCGTGATGGTGATCGGGTTGGTCCCAAAATCGAGCTGAGTGCTGTCCTCGGAGATCAGCGTCACCAACAGATCAGCCCCCGGCGCCGAGTCGGCGCTCACCGTGCCCGCGGCGGTCAACGTCCCGGCGTTCTCCACGCCGGAGCTCTGGTTCAAGGTAACCGTGAGAACCGCGCCGCTAATGGTCACGGCGAGCTCGTAGGTGCTCGCGTCGCTGATCCCAGCCGGCGCCTCGACCTCGAGGTAGTACGTCCCGGCGCTCAAACCCGCGGCAAAGACCGACTCGGTCAGGGTGCCGGCGCCCGCGGCGGAGCTATCGAGGCTAGCCAGACTGTCGTCGAGCAACTCGAGGTCCAGGTTACCTCCGCTCATGGTCAGGTCGACGCTC
>JAUUZB010000406.1 GCA_030590185.1 Deltaproteobacteria bacterium | reverse complement strand
GCGCCAGTATGATGCCTCATTAGGATGGTTTATGGTAGAGCTAGTGTCAGATAGTTTACCTTCAGAACTAGCTTTAGATAGTGCGTCTTGTGTAGTTCGGTCTATGTGTGTCATAGGAGTCCTTATAGTAACCAGAGAGGTTTCTCTACTGGTGTAGTCTCGAGAGTATCTGCAGCTTTAAGCTCAGCTACCTCGTCTTGTAGTACTTTCTCTGCAGCCCCAAACCCGTCGACCCCTGAGTCCCCTGCGCCAACGCCTCGCCCAGCGTCTGGTGGAGGTTCAGAACAACGCCGCTATCCTCACCACCTTCAACGAGGTCGACATGAGCCGGGTGATGGAGCTGCGCAAGCAGTTCCGCCCGCAGTTCAAAGAGACCCACGGGGTGGACCTGGGGTTCATGTCCTTCTTCGTCAAGGCGTCGGTGGAGGCGCTCAAGACCGTGCCGTCGGCGAACGGTTACATCGACGGCGACGAGATTGTCCAGAACCACTACTACGACATAGGCGTGGCGGTGAGCAGCGACGCCGGGTTGGTGGTGCCCGTGGTGCGCGGCGCGGACCAACTCTCCATGGCCGGGCTCGAGGGCGCCATCGCCGACCTCGCCGGCCGGGCGCGCAAGCGCAGCCTGACTCTCTCCGAGCTCGTCGGCGGTGTGTTCACCATCTCCAACGGCGGGGTGTTCGGTTCGCTATTGAGCACGCCAATCCTGAACCCTCCCCAGAGCGCCATCCTCGGCATGCACACCATCAAGAAGCGCGCCGTGGTGATTGACGACCAGATCCAAATCCGGCCGATGATGTACCTGGCGCTGTCCTATGACCACCGTCTGATCGACGGCAGCGAAGCGGTGACCTTCCTCAAGCGGATCGTGGAGTGCATCGAGGCGCCGGAGCGTTTGTTCCTGCAGGTGTGAAGCTTCACAGCAGCTGAATGCTGACGGCCATCACGGCCATGCCCAAGACCACGCCGGAGATCTCCTGGTGGCCGTGGCCGTACTCGCGGGCGGTCGGCAACAGCTCGTCAAAGGAGATGAACACCATGATGCCGGCCACCGCGGCCAGCATGCCGCCCACGATTGTGTTGGACATGAACGGCATCAACACGGCGTAGACCACCAGCGCGCCGAAGGGCTCGGCCAGACCGGAGAGGAAAGAATAGAGCAGCGCCCGGCGCCGGTTGCCGGTGGCGAAGTAGACCAACACCGCGACTGCGATCCCCTCGGGGATGTTGTGGATCGCGACCGCGAAGGCCACGGTGCTGCCGAACTTGGCGTCCGCCAGGGCGCTGACGAAGGTCGCGATCCCCTCCGGGAAGTTGTGGATCCCGATCGCCAGGGCAGTGAGCACCCCTACCCGCTCCACCGAGCGGCGCTTGCTCCCCTCGACCCGCTCAATCGGCAGGCGGTCGGCGGCGTGCTCGATCTCCTCAACGGTCGCCACCTCGTGTGGGTTCTGGGGCTCCGGGACTAGCTTGTCGATCAAGGCCGAGATACCGATGCCACCGAAGAAACAGGCCAAGGCCAGCCAGCCGCCCTGGGTTGGGCCGAGGTCCTGCCCCATCATCTCCCGGGCGCTCGGCAGCAGCTCGACCAGGGAGATGAAGACCATCACGCCGCCGGAGAAACCCAGGCCAAACGAGAGCAGCCGAAAGCTCGGCTTCTTGGTGAAGAAGACCACCAGGCTGCCGACTCCGGTGGAGAGGCCGGCGAACAGGGTGAGCAGTAGGGCTATCCCGACGTCACTGCCCATGGCGCCCTGCCCGAAGCGAAGCGGTGGTCATGGCGGAGACGGCGCTCGCCGTCTCACCCACGGGCGATCGAGACCAGGACGTTCAACTCGACGTCGGGCAGGCCGATGTCCTCGAGGGAGAGGTTCGCCCGCTGGCCGTGGCGCACTCTGGGTGGCACCGAGATCTCAATTTCGTGGTGATCGATCCGGCCGCCGTGGCACTCGGGACAAGCGATCCGGCCATGGAAGCCGCTGCCGTCGCAGGCGGGACAGAGCGCCTCCACCGGGACCTGCAGCGGGAAGAGTCCGCCGCGGGCCGCTTCGTCAGGCTCTAGGATGAGCTCCACGTAGAGGTCCTTGCGCCGCGAGGCCGTGCGCCCGGAGGTGAGGATGCCCGGCACCCAGCCGCCAAAGAACTCGTCCACCGAATCGGTCCGCTCCCGGCGTAGCGCCAGGGCGCGGCGGGACGGGGGCGCCGTCACTGGACGCTGAGCTGTGACCTGGCGGATCGCCTCGGTTGGCGGGGCGGGCCGTACCTGGTCCTGGTCCTGATCCTGATCCCGCTCGTCTGGCGTCGGCTCCACCTCGGTCCCGGCGGTCAAGGCCGGGCGGTATTGACGGACCAGTCGCCGGTAGGCGCGTCGGATGCGCGGTAGGTCGGCGTCGCGGGACACACCGAGGATGACGTAGATGTTGCTGCCCATGCTCTGCTCCGCTCGGCTCGAGTTGCCACCATTTTCGCCCCGGCCAGGAGAGGCTGTCAACGCGTATGGCGAACGGGACGGGGGCCTCCCCAGACTTGGCACTCGAAATGCAATGCTTACCTTACGCGCCGTACCCGGTCGCGATACCGCGGCAATTGGGGCCTAGCCAGCGGCGGCCCTACGTGAGGTGAATGATGCCGATCTCCACCATCGAGATGCCCGCCATCCCGGTCCTGCAAATCCTCGACGAGGAGGGCAAGGTCGACCCGGAGCTCGAGCCGATCCTCAGCGACGATCAGGTCACGCAGATGTACCGCACCATGCTCCTGGCCCGCGAGGCGGATCAGAAGCTCCTCAAGCTACAACGCCAGGGCCGGATGGGCACCGTGCCGCTGTGCACGGGCCAGGAGGCAGCCTCCCTCGGGCCAGCCTTTGCCATGCAGGAGGGCGATTGGCTCTCCGGCGCTTTCCGCGAGTTCGCGGGACGCCTCCACCGGGGCGAGCCCTTGGTCAATTATTTCCTCACCTACAACGGTTACGAGGAGGGCAACGTCCTGCCGACCGATCCGGACCCGCGCATCCTGCCGATCAGCGTGATCGTGGGCGGGCAGTTCCTGCACGCCACGGGCATCGCCTACGCCATGAAATACCGGCGGGAGGATTCAGCGGTGGTCAGCTTTGGCGGCGACGGTTCCACCAGCGAAGGGGATTTCCACGAGGCCCTGAACTTCGCGGCGGTCTGGCAGGCGCCGGTGGTGTTCGTGATCCAGAACAACAAATGGGCGATCTCGATCCCGTCCAAGAACCAGATGCGCTCCGAGACGATCGCACAAAAGGCGATCGCCTACGGCATCCCTGGGATCCAGGTGGATGGCAACGACGCCCTGGCGACCTACCAGGCCACCAAGGATGCCCTCGCCCGGGCTCGCGCCGGTGACGGCCCAACGCTGATCGAGGCGGTCACCTACCGCCTGCTGATGCACACCACCGCGGACGACCCGAGCAAGTACCGCACACCCGAGGAGGAAAAGGAGCACTGGGCGCGCGAGCCCCTGGTGCGTTTCCGCGCCTATCTGTGCAAGCGCGGCATTTGGGACGACGAAAAAGAAGGGGCCATGCGCGCCGAGGTCAACCGCGAGATCGACGAGGCGGTGCAGACCTTCGAGTCGATGGTCGATTTCAAACAGGACGCCGCCTTTGACCACGTCTACGGCACGCCCAACCCGGAGATCGAAGCCCAGCGGGCGGCCTTCTTGCGCGATCAGGCGAGCGCCGCCGCCAAGGAGAAACACAGTGCCTAAGCTCAACATGGTCCAGGCGATCAACCTCGGCCTGCGCGAGGAGATGGGTCGCGACGACGACGTGGTCCTGCTCGGTGAGGACATCGGCGTGGACGGTGGCGTGTTTCGCGTCACGGACGGGCTGCTCAGTGACTTCGGCGAGGAGCGGGTGATCGATACGCCGCTGGCTGAGTCGGCGATCATGGGCACCTCGATTGGCATGGCGATGGCAGGTCTCAAACCCGTCGCCGAGATGCAGTTCTCCGGCTTTGCCTTTCTCGCCTTCGCCCACCTCGAGGGACACGCCTCGCGCTTCCGGGCCCGCACCCACGGCCAACGCACGGTGCCTATGGTGCTGCGCATGCCGTACGGCGGCGGCATCCGCGCCCTCGAGCACCACTCCGAGAGCCGCGAGGCGACCTTCGCCTCGGTGCCGGGCATCAAGGTGGTCATCCCCTCCTCCCCTCGCAACGCCCGCGCCTTGATGGTCGCCTCCATCCGCGATCCAGACCCGGTGGTCTTCATGGAGCCGAAGCGTTCCTACCGGGCATTCAAAGAGGAAGTGCCGGAGGCCGAAGAAGTACTCGAGCTCGGCAAGTCCCAGGTGGTGCAGACCGGGGACAGCATCACGGTGGTCGGTTGGGGCGCCATGATGCGCTCGCTGCTGCCGGCGGTGGCGCAGGTCCAAGAAGAACGCGGCGTCAGCATCGAGGTCATCGACCTGTTGACCATCTCCCCCCTCGACAGCCAGACCATCGTCGACTCGGTCAAGAAAACCGGGCGCTGCGTGGTGGTGCAGGAAGCACCGCGCTCCTTTGGGGTCTCCTCGGAGATCGTAGCGCGCCTCAACGACCAGGCGATCCTCTACCTCGAGGCGCCGGTGGCGCGGGTGACCCACTACGACGTGGTGACGCCCTACTTCGGGCGCGAGATGCTGTACATGCCTGGGGTCGAGCAGATCGTCCGGGCCATCGAAGAGACCTTGGACTTCTGAAGGCCCAGGAGAGAGTCGTGATCGAGTTCAAGTTACCGGACCTCGGTGAGGGCATCCACGAAGGGGAGATCCTCGCCTGGCACGTCGCGGTGGGCGACACCATCGGCGCGGATGAGCCCCTCGTCGACGTTGAGACCGACAAGGCCGCGGTCACCATCCCGGCGCCCCGGGGAGGTACCATCATCAGCCTGAGCGGCGAAGCCGGCGACGTGATCACCGTTGGGCAGATCCTGGTGGTGATCGACGACGGCGTCGACGCAGGAGCGAGTGTGGGGTCGGCCCCAGCCGTACCCGCCCCGGGTCCCTCGGCCACGCCGCCGACCAGCCTGCCGACCCTCGCGTCGACGCCCGCGTCGGCGCCCGCGGCTATCTCCAACGCCCCGGTCAAACGTTTGCGGCGACCCGTACCCGCCGCACCCGCGACCCGTCGTTTGGCCCGCGAGCTAGGGGTCGACATCAACCTCGCCCAGGCCTCCGGTCCCGCCGGTCGCGTGTTG
>JAUUZB010000392.1 GCA_030590185.1 Deltaproteobacteria bacterium | reverse complement strand
TTTGCTTCAACATGACCAACAGCATCTTGAAGCGCTTCGTCGCCATCACCGCGTGGGGGATGTCGGCGGGCATCAACACGATCTCCCCGGTGCGCGCTGGCACCTCCTGACCAGCGATGGTCAACAGGCCCTCCCCGTCCAATACCTGTACGTAGGCGTCGAAGGGCGCCGAGTGCTCGGAGAGCTCCTGGCCCTCGTCGAAGGCGAACACGGTCAAGGTCCCCGCCGAGCCCTTGGCCAGGGTGCGGCTCACCACCGCCCCGTCGCCGTACTCCACCAACCCGGCGAGCCCGAGGGCCTCGGCGCTCGGGATCGCGCCGGAATCGTTCTGCTTGTTCTCGTCACTCATAGCTCACCTCACGCGTCGTCCAGGAGCCGGCGTTGGCCCTCGAGTTTTTGAATCGAACTCACGTCCTGCGTGGTCTCCAGGCAGCCCAGGTATTCGCCCCCTGGGCCCTTCACCGGCCAGTAGCGGATGTGAACTTTTTTTGGTCCCATATCGATCCAAAACTCCGCCTGCTCGCGGCTGCCGGCCTTGAAGTCGGCGAGGATCTTCTCGACTAGGTGCACGCTCTTTTGCGGGTGGCAGCCCTGCACCTTCATGCCGATGACGCCGCGGCTGCGGGGAAAGAGCTTGTCGTGGTTCTCGTGGCTGAAATAGCGCACCGTATCGTCGGCATCGACGAAGGAGAGCTCGATCGGCAACGTGTTTAGGATCGCACCGAGGGTCGCGTGGTCGAGGCCAAAGGCCAGGTCCTTGATCTCACCCCAGCCCTGGAGCTCTTCGGCGAGGGCGTAGTACTTGGCGCGGGTATCCGGCCCGGCCGCCGCCTCGACCGCTTCGATGCCGGCCACCACCGCGGCGCCATCTTCTTCGCTCATCACCCGTTGGGCCATCGGGTAGAGGATGTCGTTCTCTTTCCAGTAGTGGTTCTTGAGCAGATCGATGAAGGCCGCGTAGAGGCGCCTGAGCTCATCCAGATCGCCGCCGCCGTCCGCGTAGGCTTTCGCCTGAACCTCGAACTCGGCGAGCTGCTCGGTGGTCTGCTCGTGCTCCTGCAACATCACGGCGAGGGGACCGCCATGGCGCGGTATGCCGCGCTGCTCGAGCAACGGAAAGAGGTGATCCTCCTCCTTCTTGTTGTGCACGCTGTGGACGTAGTCGGTGAGGTACTCCAGCAGCTTGGCCACCATCTCCCGATCGGGCCCCTCCGGCTTGGCAAAGGCCCGCTCGCCAGCCTCGAAGACCTTCTCGCTCGTCTCGTGATCGCGCATCAATAACTTGGTCCATTCCTGGGACACGGCTCGACTCCTGAAGGTGAAATTCGATTCGGCGTAATGTAAGCCGAAACTAGCCCGGCACAATGCCAGGGGCATTGACCTAGGTCAAAACTGGGATCTCGGATCTCAGAGACCGAAGGAGACGCAGGCGCTCAGCAGGCAACTCTGGCCCTCGCGGCAGTCGCCGTCGACCGAGCAACCGGAGCACAGGTGCAGGAAGTTGCAGGTTTGATCGGGCCGGCAGTCCTCGTCGACCTGGCAGCTGCCGTCGGCCGCGTAGCAGGAGCCGTCGAAGTCGTCGCACAACTCATCCGCCCCACACTCGACGCCGTCGCAGGCAGTGGCGTTGGGGTTGGGCAAACAGGCTCCGAGAACGCAGGACAGGCCGGCGGGACACGGCTCGACGTCGGTGCAGCCGATGCACACGCCGGACTCCATGCCGAGGCCGGCGGTGCAGGTGAGGTTCCCCTGGCAGTCGGCATCCTCCGTGCAACCCGGATCGACCACGCAGCGGTTGAGCACCGGCGCACAGATTTCACCCACCTCGCAGTCGTCGTCGCTGCTGCAGGTCGGCTCGCAGGCGCCGGTTTTTGGATCGCAGCGCTCACCCTCCGGGCATTGCACCTGCAGGCAGTCGATGACGTTGCCGACCTCCGGGATGACGCAGGTCCCGAGCACACAGACCGCGCCCGGTGCGTAGGTGATGCACTGCAAATCCGTGATGCAACCGACGCAAACGCCGAGCTGACAGGTCATCAACAACGCGCAGTCGGCGTTCGTATCGCAGGTCTGCACGATGTCGCCGGCCCGCGAGATGCAGTTGTTGGCGTCGAAATCGCAACGTTGGCCGAACGGGCAGTCCTCATCCTCGTCGCACCAGCCGGGGATCGGCACGCAGTCGAGGGCGCCGTCGTCCGGGCATCGGTACCCTGGGTCGCAATCGGCGGGGTTGCAGATTGGGATCGCGACACAGTCGCCGTAGCCGTCGGCCGGACACTCAAACCCGGAGAGGCAGTCCGCTGGTACGCACGGGACCCGCGGTAGGCAGAGGCCGGTCAAGTCGTGACATTCCTCATCCGCGGCGCAGCCGTCGATGCACAGGGTGCGACACTCGCCGGTGCCGTCTAGGACCTGGTTGTCCGGGCACGGATTGCCGCCGCCGCCCGCGCCGCCACCGCCCACGCCACCAGCCCCGCCCAATCCGCCGCCGGCCCCGCCCAATCCACCCGTGCCGCCGTCACCGCCCGCGCCACCAACGCTACCACCGCTGCCGCCATCGCCGCCGGCCCCCGCGTCACCATCGGGGCCCAGAGTGTTGGCGCCGCACCCAACGGTGAAAAGGATCGTTGTGAGGATAAGCCAGCTACGGTGCATGTGATCTCTCCAGTGAGGGGGATGGTTCCCGTTGCGGGCCCAGTTGTCAACTGGCACGACCTCGAGGGGCGCCCAAAAACAACCGACAAAGCCGCACGTTCCGGCACCTCGGCCGAAAGATCCACAGCTCTCAGCGAAACTCGATCACGGTCCAAGCCGCATCAGCCTGACCGCGACCATCTCCGCGGTACACCCGCAGGGTTGTGCCACCCGCGGTCAAGGCGGTGGTGAACCAAGCGGTACCCACGCCATCGTCCAACGCATGGGTCGTCTTGCCCTCCCGCATCCCGCCGGTGATGAAGGAGAGGGCCGAAGCCGGGTCCACCGGGCGGGCCAGGGTGATGGCCTGCTCTTGGTCGCCGCCGGCAAAGGTCGCGTTGCCGTGCTCGGTGGTCAGGGCGTTCCAGGTGACCACCGACCAACCTACGACCGCCCCGAGGGCGCTGCTGTCGCGGTCGAAGCTGAGCTCGTTCTCCGAGATGAGGCGTCCCCGCAGCACGTGGTCTGCCGCGCTCGGGTCCGTCTGGGAGGAGGCCAGGACGTGGGAGAAGGATAGGAACGAGTGGTCCAGCGGTGCGACCGTCGGCAGGATCACGCTGGCGCTGTCCTGGCCTGCTTCGAGGGTCTCCTCGCCGTGTTGCGCCAGGACGGCGGGGGCAGAGATTTCCACCAGCTGCCATTCTACCTGGGTGCTGAACCCTGCGTCGCCGCGGCGAAAGGCCAGGGTGCTGTCGTCTTGGAGCGTGGCCAGGGCCCAGTCGTTCCAGCTGTAGCGGCCCCCGGTGCTGCGGATACTCGACAACAGGAAGGAGCGGGCCGGATCGACCGTCTGGTCGAGGGTAACGCTCACCACATCGGCGAAGACCGTGCCGCCCGGAATGGTCGCCATGCCCCGTTGCACGGTGACATCGGTGAGCTGGACCACGCTCCATTCGATATCGATCAGCGGCTGCTCGCCGACACCGGCGCGCTCAAAGACTACGCTGCCGCCATCGGCGGCGAGCTGACCGGTGATCGCACCATCCTCGGGTTCTTTGCTGTCATGGGCGAGATTGAAAAACAGAACGCTGCGACTGGCGTCGACCGCGGGAGTGATGTCGACCGAGGCGGTGAGGTCCGTGCCGCTGATCGTGGTGGCCTGGGCGTGGAGATCCTCCAGGACCGGGTCGCAGGCGCCGTCCACGTTTACGCAATCGTCTCGACAATCGTAGATAGAGTCGCCATCCAGATCGACACAGCTCGTGGTGCACAGCGCCGAGCCGTCGTCGCAGTCATCGCCACCGCACGCCAGCGAGTCGTGGCCGTCGTTGTCGCCATCAGCCTCCTCCGGGCTGCAGCCCTTGACCGTGAACGCTTCAGGGAGCGTCACCTCTCGGCCCCGGGGGTCGACGACCACCAGGGCGTAAACGCCCGTCGCGAGGGTCGATGGCACCACCGCCTCTAGGGTCGTGTCGCTCACCAGGACGACCTCGACCAGCTCAGCGACGCCGATACTGGCTGTGAAATCGGCGTCGAGCTCCGATGGGCCGGAGGTACCGTAGCTCACCCACATCCGGGGCTGGAAACCCTGCCCGGTGATCGTCACCGGCACACTCTGGCCGAGCCAAGCCTCCTCGGGCGTCATCCCCTCGAGCACGGGGACCGCGGTCGGATCCGTTTGGCAGGCGACCAATAGGGTCGCTAGCGAGATCCAGCCCCCATGATGGCTGCGACTGTGAAACTTCATCCCTTTCGGGACTCCTCCCCCGGAAGACAACGGCAATAGCATAGCACGAACAGCGTCGTGTTGCCGGTCAACCCGGCTGCTCCAAGGCATCGGCCAACCGCGCTAGGGTGGCGACGTCGGAGACCCCGTCGCGCAACAGCGGCGCGGCCTGGGCGAGGTGGTCCTCACCGAGCCTTTTTTGAAGACTGGCGAGCAAGGCGCGGTGCTCCTCGACCAGGGTTTGCTCGCGCTCGGCGAGGAAGGCCAGCTTCGTTTGGGCTGCCTCGGCCACGGGACCGGCGGCGAAGATCTCCGGCACAGGGAAACGTTTGCCGTTGGGATGGGCCAGGCTGCGGTTGAGGATGTAGCCACTCAGGGGTAGCTCGAGCTCGTCGCGCGTCTGGTGCTCGAAAAATAACGCCTCCTCGAGGGCCTCCTGGGTGGGTGAGGTCACCACCAAGAACGCGACCTCCGGCTTTTGGAAGAACTCGCGCATCTGGCCGGCGTTGTGGTTGAGCTTCTTGAGGATCGCCGAGAACAGGGCAAAGAAGTCCATCAACTCGACGCGGGTGTCCTCGCCAAAGGCGATGTCCATGACCTTGGCGCTGATCTTGCTCGCGGCGCGCTTGATCACTCCATCCTGTCCGTCCTGGTCCGGCAGAAAGAACCGGAACACCCGGCCGTCGAGAAATCGTGATACCCGCTTGGGCGCTTCGAGAAAGTGTAGGGCGTTGCGCGACGGCGGCGTGTCGAGGACCACCAGATCATAATCACCGCCGGTGACGAAGCCGTGCATCGCCTCCACCGCCGTGTACTCCTGCATCCCGGCAACCATGGCGGTGATGTTGCGATACATGCGGTTATCGAGCAGACGTCGCGCCTCGACCGGATCCGCGGAGAAACGACGCACCACTCGGTCGGAGACGACCTGCGGATC
>JAUUZB010000599.1 GCA_030590185.1 Deltaproteobacteria bacterium | reverse complement strand
GGCGGCTCGATAGTCGATCTCCCGCGCCAGGAGGTAGTCATCGGTGTCGGAGCGGATGCCGTACAACAGGGCGCTGGCGAGCTTGCTGCACGCTGGATTATCGCGCTCGAGCTTAGCGGGACCGAGGGCGAGAAACTCGGTGTAGATCGAGCAGGTGGCGCCGGCGTCCTCGCGTACGTCGATGAACTCGGAGCCACTATCCCCCTGGGGCTTGTGGTGGTCGACGATGCTGACGGTTGGCACCTGCTCGATGTCGGACGGGAGCTCGATGTTCTGGGTGTCGACCAGGGCGACCCGGTCGTATTGGCTCAGGTCCATGCCTGGGGCGTAGCGCACCATGTCGAGCGCCAGTTTCTTCACCAGGGCCCGGTTCTCCTGGTGGGAGATATCGTCAAAATAGAGGATCGTCGATTCGATCTCGTAGTGCTCACTGATGTAGGCGTGGGCCATGGCGCTGCCGATGCTGTCCGGATCCGGATAGCCGCGGATGGCGATGACGTGCTTTTCGCCGGCGTGGCCGCGCATCACCTCTTCGAAACGCTCGCCCGGAGCTGTGGCCGGGCTCACCGGCCGTACTTTCTCTGCGTTCGAATCCATCATCAGGTCTCTTTCATCAGATATCTTCCCTTCTCAGTCTATGGGCTTCCAACTTTGCCAACAAGCGGTCCCGGCGTGATTTAGCCAACCGCCGCTTGACAGGGTCGCCGCTGGCGCGCTGTGGGCTTGCCGCGAGGCCTCTTTGGCAGCATAGATCACCCGTGGCTCCGACATCCCCTCCTCTCGATCGTCTCAACCACCGCCTGCACCGCAGCTTTGGGGCTCGCCTGCGCACCGACGATGAGGCGCGGCGCGGCGCCAGCGGCGATGAATCCGGCATGCCCGCCTGTCTGCCCGGGGCCGTGGTCTGGCCCCAAACGGCGGACGAGATCCGTGTCGTCTGCCGCGAGGCTGCGGAGTTGGGGGTCGGCCTGGTGCCGCGTGGTGGCGGCACCGGCAAGGCGGGCGGCTGTATTCCGGCCAGCGATCAGTTGGTCGTGGACCTATCGCGCATGAACCGTTTGCTCGAGCTACACCCGAAGGATCAATATGCCCTGGTGGAGCCGGGGTTGATCACCCAGGTGCTCGACGATCGGGTGGGTGAGGTCGGCTACATGTACCCACCCGATCCAGGCAGCAGCGAGTCCTGCACCCTCGGCGGCAACATTGCCACCAACGCCGGCGGCGCGCGGGCGGTCAAGTACGGCGTCACCCACCAATATGTCTGGCGCCTGGACCTCGTTTTGCCCGGTGGGGAGCTGCTGCGCACCGGGCGTCTGAGTATCAAGGGCGTGGCCGGGCTCGACCTCTCCTCCCTGCTCGTCGGGTCCGAGGGCACCCTCGGCTTCATCGCCCAGGCGGCCATGCACATCGTGCCGAGGCCGCCCGAGGTTCAAACCGCGTGGCTCTCCTTCCCCAACCCTCAGAGCGCCAGCCGTGCGGCGGAGCGAGTGTTCGCCGCCGGGCTCGTGCCCCGGATGATGGAGCTGATGGATGACCTCTCCATGGGGCTGGTGCGGGGGACGGCGCCGTTTCCCATCCCGGAGGCGGGGGCGGGCTTGTTGATCGAGACCGATGGCCAGCCTGGGGTCGCCATGGATTGCATGATCCGCCTGTGCGAGATCGCGATGGATCACGGCGCCACCGACTCGGCGATCGCCAGCAGCGAAAAGCAACGGGAGGCCATGCGCCGTAGTCGGCGCCTGGTCTCCTCGCGCATGAAGGAGGAGTACCCAGACAAGATCTCCGACGACGTTGCCTTGCCGCGCAGTCGAATGGTCGAGCTTCTCGAGGAGGCCCGCGTCGCCGGCGAGCGCCAGGATCTCACGGTGAGCACCTACGGCCACCTCGGCGACGGCAACCTGCACGTCAACATCCTGTGTAGGACCGACGAGGAACGCGCCCGCGGCGCGGTGCTCCAGCGAGAGCTCTTGGCGTTCGTGGTCGCACGCGGCGGAACGATCAGTGGTGAGCACGGGATCGGCCTGTTGAAGCGGGATCACCTGCACCTCGAACAATCCGCCGAGCTGTTGGCGATGCAGCGGCGGCTCAAGGGGCTGTTCGATCCCCAGGGGATCATGAACCCAGGCAAGGTCCTCCCAGAAAATCCTTGACCCGCGGATCCAGTTTCGATCAACTCGCCCCATGCCCACCCCCGAGGCTCGCCGTCCCGATCGCCCCGAGACCATCGCCGCCATCCGCCGCCGCCTGCGCCGAGAGCCGATCGATGAGGGCGAGCTGGAGCGGCTCGGCGAGGATTCCAGGGCTGGTGTTCGGGCCCTCGTGGTATCGACCCAGCGGCGCCTGCGCCGAGCCGCCGCCGAACGATCACGCCTCGAGGCCATGCTCACCTACGAGCGTGAGCTGTGGGACAAGGGGGTCGCGCACGTGGCTGGGGTGGACGAGGTCGGCATGGGTCCCTTGGCCGGGCCGGTGGTCGCGGCGGCGGTGGTGCTCCGGCCGGGCGCGTCGATCCCGGGCATCGACGACTCCAAACGTTTGACGCGCAAGCGCCGGGAGTCCCTGAGCGTCCAGATCCGGGCCGAGGCAATCGCCTACGGCCTGGGAAGCTGCTCACCCGAGGAGATCGACCGCCTCAACATTTTCCAGGCCGGGCGCGAGGCGATGCGTCGTGCGGTCGAGGCCCTCGAGCCGGGTGCGGAGCACCTCTTGGTGGATGCCCGCGCGGTGGCGGTGCCGATCCCCCAAACGGCGATCAAGGGCGGCGACCGGCGCAGCCAGGCGATCGCGGCGGCCAGCATCCTGGCCAAGGTGGCCCGGGACGAGCTGATGGATGAGATGGCCGGGACCTACCCCGGCTACGGCTTCGAGCGCCACCGGGGCTACCCGACCGCGGCGCACCTGCGGGCCCTGACGCGCCTCGGGCCGACGTCGATCCATCGGCGCAGCTTTGGTCCGGTGAGCGCCTTGAATGGTAAGAAATATGACTAGAGGTCCCCGAGCTTAGTGGAGGCAACCACCCGGTAGATCGTCTTGGTCGCGGCGCCCACGCCGACGACCAGACCGATCCAGAACAACACGGGTTCCGTGTCGAGTTGGGTGTCGAGCCACCAGCCACCAAGGGTACCGATGGCCACCGCCGCAGAGATTTCGATACCGACCGTGGAGTAACGGGCGGCGAGGCGCCACATGCGTTCGGTTTCCGGGGACCGCACCTGGCGCCGCGTTGTTAGTCGTTCAGCTCGGCTCAGCGTGTCCGTCGGCGGCGTCGGCGCCACAATACCAGCAACGCCACCCCGGGCAGCAGCGGCACCGGAACCGCGCCGCACAGGCAACCCACGATGGCCGGGTCATACGGCGTCACCCGCTCCTCGGGCGGAACGTACAGCTCGCAGTCGCTCGGCGTGGTCCCGCTCCCGGAGCCGCCCCCCGCGCCCAACGGGTTACAGTTTTGGTAGGTGCCCTCGACGGTGGGGCGGGAAATCACCTGAAACACTGCCCAGGCCGTGGTCTTCAGGGGCCGCGGTATGCGCGCCCCGGCGACCTCGGTGACGCTCACCTCGACCCGGACCGACTCGCCCGCGGAGAGGACGCGCATGGCCGCGTCGGACGGAGCGGTGTTGAGGCTCACCGAGTCGGTATTCAAGGTGACGGCCGCGTCCGGAGGAATGATCGACTCGATGGTGATCGGGCCGACGCTGTCGCCGTCTAGATCCGTCGCGGTGAAGCTGACCGAGCCGCTCTCACCCTCGAAGACCGGGAGGGTGTCGCCGCCGGTCAGGACGGGCGCTGTGTTGCGGTAGAAGCGCACGACGCGGTAGTTGTCCGTGTCCGCGACCAACAACAGACGCCCGGTGGAGTCGAGCGCGATCGAAGTAGGCGAGGCGAGGCCGCGGGCCGAGACGGGACCGTGGCCGGCGGCAGTATCGCCATCATAGATTACCGCCTGGTCAAAGTCCGTCTGGCCGAGCACGAAGGTCGCCCGCGGCAGGCCGGTCTCATCCGGCTCGGTCGGGGTTGGGAAATAGAGGACGCGATGGTCACTCTCGTCCGAGACCCAGATGCCGCCGTCGGGGTCCACCGCGATGCTGTGCGGAGAGTTGAAGCCGTACGGCGTTGGGGCGCCTGAGGAGGCGCCGGTGGCCGGATCGTAGCGCTCGATCTTCGTCCCCATGTTGGGCTGGCCGACGACGCCCTCGGCGGTGCTCGCCTCCACCGGCTCGC
>JAUUZB010000545.1 GCA_030590185.1 Deltaproteobacteria bacterium | reverse complement strand
GGGGGAGTAGCCCAGGCCGAACAGGCCGTAAACCCACTCCTGCCAGCCGTCGAGCGGCGCGGCGCCTGCGGCGATGGCGGCGTGGGCTTGGTAGCCGGTGTTGTAGATGGCCACGACCATGGCCGGTATCAGCGCGATCACCACGGTGACCATCATGCGCTTGAGGTCGAGGGCGTCACGGACGTGGACGTGGCCCCGGCTCACATCCCCCGGCGTGTAAAAGAAGGTATCGACGGCATCGTAGAGTGGCTTGAGGCGCGCCAGTGGGCCGCGCTCGACCCGCTCGCCGACGCGGTCGAGGGTTCTGCGTACGAGCTGCATCACCCCTCCTTTTCGATCAGGTTGAGGTTCTCGCGCAGCGCCGCCCCCCAGTCGGTCTTGCCCGGGCAGACCAGGCTGCACAGCGCCAGGTCCTCCTCGGCCAACTCGAGGGCACCGAGCTTCTCGGCACGCTCGGTGTCCTTGACCGCCAAGGCGCGCAGCAAAAAGGGCGCCATGATGTCCATCGGCATGACCCGCTCGTACATGCCGATCGGCACCATCGGTCGCGGCTCACCGTTTTGATCGGTGTCGAGGTCGAGCTTGCGACCGGGCAGCAGGCACGAGGCAAAGGCCGGGATGCTGGAGAAGCGGTCGAAGCCCGGCCGCATCCAGCCAAACAGGCGTCGGCGTTTCCCCTCCCGCAGGCAGCTCACCTGGGTGTGATAGCGACCGAGAAAGCCGTGCACGTCACCTGCGGCCTCGCGTCCGCCGAGCAGGGATCCGGAGACGACCCGGATGTCGCCCACCATGAGCTCGTCGCTGACCAGGTCGTCGAGGCTGGCGCCGAGCCGGGTGCGAACCAGGCGTGGCGATTTCACCGCCGGGCCGGCTAGCGAGACGACCCGCTCAACCTCCAGCTTGCCCTTGGTGAACAGCTCGGCGATGGCGATCACATCCTGGGCGCCGATCTGCCACACCGTTCGGTTGCGGCTCACCGGCTCGAGCAGGTGGATGTGCAAGCCGGGCAGGCCCGCTGGATGCCGGCCCTTGAACTCCTGAACACTCACCCCGCTCTCCCCGGCGTTCACCCGCGAGCCAGGGGACCGGCAGAGATAGGTGCGACCGGCGGTCAGCTTGCTGACCAGGGACAAGCCGAGCTCGAAACACTCGCTTCGCTGAGTGACGATGCGTTCCACCGAGGGGCCCAGGGGGTGGGTGTCCATGGCGGTGACGAAGATCGCGGCGGGCTCGCTGTCGGGGGTCGGGACCTTAGAGAAGGGTCGGGCGCGAAAGGCGCTCCACAAACCGGACTCCAACAGCAGGCTGCGGATCTGCTCGGCGTTCGCCTCCTCCGGGTGACCGATCTCCCACGACTCGAGCGGCTGATGGTCCTCGTCGGTGGTCTCGCCCTTTCGTTCGCGCTCGTTGAGCTCGATGACCACCGATTGGAAGGCGCGCTTGGCGCCGCGGTTGATCGCCACGACCTCACCGGCTCCGGGCGAGGTGAGGAACACGCCTGGCTTGGTGCGGTCCTCGAACAGCGGCTGCGCACGCTTGACCTGATCCCCAACCTGAACCACGAAGCGCGGCTTGGTGCCGGGATAGTCGGCCGCCACCACCGCCACTCGGCGCGGCGACGCCACGTCGGTGATCTCAGCTCTTGGGGCGCCCGCAATGGGCAGGTCGAGTCCGCGTCGAATGCGGTGAACGGCCATCTAAATCTCCTACGCCCCTCCGAGCTTTCCGCAGCACTTCTTGAACTTCTTGCCGCTGCCGCACGGGCAGGGCTCGTTGCGTCCTACCTTGGGCGCCTCGCGACGCACCGGCTCGTTCATCTGGCGACCGCGCACGAACATCCAGCGGCCGTCGTTCTTCTCGAACTCGGCGCGCTCGTGATGGGCGTGCTCGCCGCGGGCGTCTTCATAACGGGCGATGAACTCCACCATGCCGGTGTCGTCTTCGGCTCCGCCGTCGTTGGTCTCGACGACCTCGAGCCCGAGCCAGTCCGATTGGCCGGCCCATTGTGCGGCCGAGTCACGGTCGAATTCTTTTTTGCCCTCAGCGGTCAGGGTCTGCTCGAGATAGTCAATCTCGGCCCGGGCGAAGGCGGTGTACCGCGAGCGCATCAGCGCCTCGGCGGTGGACGCGGTCTCACGCCCGCTGATGTAGCGGCCGCAACATGCCTCGTACTCGGCCTCGAGGCCGCAGGGGCAGGTGTCCATGGGGGTACTCCGGTGTGACCCACAGCGTTTAGGCTGGGCCGGTCCGGCGATCAAGCAATACCGGCACCGGCCGGCGCCGGGCTACGGGTGGTCGTCGTTGGCGTTGAGCAAGGTGTAGTGCTCGAGCACCTGCTCAGGGGTCAGCGCCCGATCGTAGTAGGCGGCGTAGTAAGCCCAGCCGTCCATGCAGGCGGTGCCGGCCGGGCTGTTGCCGATGACGAAGTCTTGGCTCGCAGGGATCGAGATGGTCGCGGCGCTCGCCGGCGTGGTCGCCGCCGCGTCGAAGCGGGGCTCGAGGACGCCGTTGACATAGAGCTTGGCGCGTTCCAACGCGGTTGGTTCGTTGGTGTCGAGGACCAGGTGCATGACGAAGCGACCCACGTCGTCGATGTCTCCAAAGCCGCCGGTCCAATCGTCGGTGCGCCACTCGGCCGCCACCTCGGTGCCCTGCCAGACGAGCAGCAGGCGTTCCCGGTTGTTGGAGACCAACGAGAAGTAGCCGTTGGGATCATCGCCGACGTGCAAAAAGCGAGTTACGTCACCGCCGTCGACGTTGATGACGTCCATCACCATCTCGATGGTGGCAGCGTCGATGCCGTCGAGCCGGCTCAGGACCTTGGTGCCATCGGCGGCCACCGAGGCCATGCCGTCCTCGTCCCGTCCTTGCCACTCCACTCCCTGGCCGCCCGCCCCGGTCCGGTAGCGGGGGTCGTTGTTGTCGCAGGTGAAGGCCAGGTCGAGGGGGGCCGGCGCCGCGTCGAGCGCGAAGGTGCCATTCGAGCAGTCGGTGTTGACGCCGTACTCATCCAGGTAATAGCGCACCACCACGCCGTCGTAGAAGCAGCGCTTCTCCCGGCCACCGAGGGTAACGGTGGGGTCGGGCGCAACGGGCCGGACCCAGACGTGGTCAAAGGCGGTGGAGTCGAAGTTGGCTGTGGCGACCGCCCAGGTAAAGAGCCGCATGGTGTCGAGGCTGGTCGGGTCCGTGACCGGCGCGAAGTCCAGGTCGGTCGCGATGTTGGTGCCGTCGACGCCAACTCGATAGATGCCGCCCGTCATGTCGACCTGCACGTCGATGCTGTGCTGGCCCGGCCCGTCGATCGCCGCGCCGGATGCGATCGAGGTGAAGGAGTCCGTGAACGGCACCACGCCGTCCCACTCGAGGGCCACCAGGTGGGGATTCAAAGCTCCGTAGTTGGTGACGATCAAACAGGGCCCGACGCCCGGAACCGGCGGGGTCGAGAAGCTGGCGGGATCGGCCTCAAGGGTCCCACTGTCGCCGAGCTGCATGTAGATTTCGTAGGTGTTCTCCGCCCGGCGGTCCCAGTCGTAGCCGATCCGCCAGTGGAAGCGGTCGGTGCCAGTGAAGGCGCTGAAGCTGTGCTCGATCAGCGGTTGGTAGGTGCTGTTGTTGTCCGTCCAGAATACGCCGCCGCCACCAACCTCGACGGTGCCGGTGTAGGTAGTGTCCGCATCGTACTCGGTCCAACCGTTGCCCACCGTCCCACTTGCGGTTCGGTTGAAGAAGTCCGCGAAGGCAAAGATCTGGGTTTCGTCTTGTAGGGTGGACACGGTGTTCGAGCCATAGACCAAGGCATAGTCGTGGGTGCTCTCGCCCGCGGCGAGCGGTGCCTGTAGGGCGAACCAGATGCGCACCGTGGCGGTGTCCCACGGCGTGATCGGATCGCCCACCCGGTCGATTTCGACCCAGGCCGACCCATTATAATAGAGCACCAGGATGTCGCTGCCGTCGGCGAACGACTCGCCTGCCGCCACCGCGGCCGCGTGGTCAAAGTTCTCGAAGAAGACGGTGTAGCCCGCCGCCAAATCCACGGCCGTGGCGATGTCGATGGCGTGGTGATAGCCGGGGTGCATCAGGTCGTCAGTGTCGTCGCAATCTCCGCCACCCCAGAAGCTGGGTCCGTTGGCGGAAAACCCGTAACACGCGACATAACCATCGGCGTCCCCGTCGAGCTCATCAGCGCCCGGACCGCCCACACAGTCCGTGTCAAAGCCGTCACAGGTCTCCACCGCCCCGGTGTTGCATTCGAAGCCACAACCGCCGGCCTCATCGTCGTCGCAGTCGGTATCGAGGCTCGACTCGCCGTCCCCCGTGTCGCAGGAACCATCCGGGGCGACTACGACGGTGGTGGTGCCAAAACCGTCCCCGTCCAGATCCTCAAAGCAGTTGATGCTGTCGGTGCCGCTGCAGTCCTGGTCG
>JAUUZB010000239.1 GCA_030590185.1 Deltaproteobacteria bacterium | reverse complement strand
GTCGGTCCACCGCAACAGGTCCACGGCGGCGGGCACGGGTGGTGAGGCGGCGAAGTCGCCGCTGGGTAGTTGGATGAAGGCTACGATGGCCGGGTTGCTGCTGGCCACCGAGGCATCCACCCCAAGGATATCAACGCGCCCGTCGTTGTTGACGTCGGCCACGCTGCGGACAAACCAAGCGTTGCCCTCGGCCAAGACCTCGGCCTCAGCGAAGCCCAACGGACCTTCGCTGCGCAGGTTGCGAATGCCCGCCATCGTGCCGACGATCAGGTCGGCGTACGAGCTGGGGGTAGCGTAGACCTCACCGGCATGCACGGTGTTCGGTTGGGGGACACCCAGGGAGAATGGGGAGGCATAGTCGAAGGGCGCCGCCGGGTTGCCGGTGTTGTAGTACACATCCACCCGGGCATCGGACGCGCAGCCCACGGCGAGATCGACCAGGCCGTCACCATCATAATCGGCGAAGGCCCCCGCGGAGCGGCGGGTTAGCCAGCAGAGCTCATGGGAGCCAGCGAAGGTGAAGGTCCCATCCCCCTCGCCAGCGGTCTCGTCACCAAGAAAGACGCTGGCGTAGCCGAGGCCGTCCCCGAGATCGTTGTTCCAATCGTGGGAGAGGATGATGATGTCCTGAGCGCCGTCGTCGTTGATGTCCTGGATCTCCGGCGGCCACAGGCGGAGCACATTGGTGGGGATGTCATCGACGAGATAGCCAAAGTCAAAGTTGGAAAAGGAGCTCACCGTTGCCTCCGGCGCGAGGCCCGGGTTTAGCCAGATCCCGACCGCGAAGGGCATGACGCTGTCCTCGGTCACCACTAGATCCGGCCGGTCGTCGGAGTTGAAGTCACCCGCGGCCAGGAGTTGGTGACGTTGGGTGCTGGACACCGAGCCAACATCGAAGGTCCAGCTGGATTTGCCCCAGCTAATACCGGAGTCCAACCGCGCCCCCGGATAGAGGGTGAGGAATGTCGGGTTGTGGCCCAACAGAACATCCTCGACCCCGTCGTCGTCGAAGTCATCCACCACGTAGCGATAGGTGTTGGGCTCAGCGACGCTGAACACCCTAAAGCCCCCACGGATGTCAGCCAACGGCTCTGGCCCCACTGGATAATCGAGCGGGACGGTGGTGAAGGGCACGGCGGCGAAGTGCTCCGCCGAGCAAGCGGTGAAGGTTTCGTCCTGCAGGGTGTGGGGCAGACCATCGGAGGCAGTCAGGCGCATCAGGGAGCTGACCGTGCCCCCGGGGCTCAAGGCTGTGGTGTCGACGACGAAGGTGTGGGCGATGGCAGTCGGACTGGTGGCGAGACCGAGGCGCCCCTCGCTGGTGGGGTGGCCGTGCTCAGCGCATGGCTGCCAGGCCACGCCGTCGAGGCTCACACAACATTGGAGCTGCACCGGATCATACTCAGCGTCGGTGACCGTGAACGTCAAGGTTAGCGGTCCATCCATGCGGCCGTTGCCGTTGCCTGGAATCGTGACGTCTTCAATGCTGGGGCGCTGATTGCTCAGCAGCGTGGCGGTGGCAGGCAGGCTGGCGATCCCGCCGTAGGCATCAACGATCGTTAGGGTCATGATGAAGTCCTGGCCGGCCAGCCCTGCGGTGGACTCTGCGTCCCAAGCGAACACGTGCTCGCGTCCCGGCGCGCCCGAGGTTGTGGGCAGATCGCTGATGCCCCCGGCGGGGAAGGGGTCCGTGGTGAGATCCGACGCGGTCGCCGTTAGCAGGGTCTCACCGTTTCGTTGGACCTCGATACTCTCAACCGACACCGTGTCCTCTGAGTTATCGGTGACGCCGAAGGTGACCATGGTGAATCCATTGACCGAGTCTGCGCCCAGGTCCGAGCGGAACTCGACTGAGGTGACGATGGGGGCGTCGTTGCCGTAGTCGAAGGGCTCGGTGACGACCGTTTCGCCGGCCCCGTCGTCATCGCTGGGGGTGAGGTGCAGGCGCAGCGCTGGATGGTAGCCCTGGGTCACTGGCACGCCGAGGATCTCCTGGTCCGTGGCCATCCAGGTGAGGGACTGGAGAACGCCATCCCCGGCCGGGAGGGTCACGTGGCCATCCGGTGCATTGGCCAGGACGGCGGGCGCGGTTTGTCCATCGACCTCCACCAGAACTTCGACGGTGACCTCGGAGTCGTCGGGGTCGGTGACGATGAGTTGAACGGTGACGTCGTTGGTTTGCCGGATGATCGGAACGACGGTGACGCTGGGCACGACGTTCGGGCGGGGCCCGCTGGCGACACACTGCGCGGCGGCCACGTCGCACTCCAAGCCGGCGGGACATTCACTGTCTGTCGTGCAGCTCACCCGGGCGCCGCTGGGAAGCTCGAGATTGGGAACGCATGACGCAGCGGCAAGGCAGGTGCAGAGCACCAATAGATGTTCGGTTTTCACGTGTGGGCCCCAGGGTATCGGTACTGCGTGAGGAGATATGATTGTGTCGGGGCTATTCTTCGGCAAGGGGTCAATGAAGGCGCAGCGGCGGGACTGCGGCAATACGACCGGCGGCGCCGCCCAACGGCGTGGGCCCGCGCCTACTCGGCCAGGGCGATCAGCACCACGCCCGCCAGGATGATGCTCGCCCCCAGCAACCGCGGGCGCAGCGGCCCCTCGCGCAGCCACAGGCTCCCGACCAACGCCGAGATGATGATCGACGACTCCCGGCCGGCGACCACGTAGCTGGCCTTGGAGAGGCGAAAGGCGAACAGCACGAACAGGTAGGCGGTGAGGCTGAACAGCGCCGCGACCGCGATCCACTTGCGGTTGGTGCGCCACTCGGTGGCCAGGGCGGCGCGGCGTTTGACCACCACCGGGATCAAGAGCGCGCAGCAGCCGAGTCCGAGGATGCTGACGTAGGCCACCGGATCGAGGTTGCCGACCCCGGCCTTGTCGATGGTCGAGTAGGTGCCCACGCACAGGCCGGTGAGCAATGCCCACAGGGTGCCGCGACGTGCCACCACCGGCTCGCCGCGGCCGCCGATGCGTTTGATGGCGATGATGCCGACGATCACCAGACCGATGCCGGCGTAGCCGAGTCGGGTGAGCTGCTCGTCCAGAAAGAGGTAGGCCAGCAGGGGCACCAGCGCGACGCCGAGCCCCCGTGCGATCGGGTAGACCTGCGACAGGTCGCCGTAGCGATAGGACTGTCCGAGGGCAAAGAAGTAGACCGCGTGCACCGCGCAGGTCGCGATTAGGTACGGCGCGCTGGCCGCGGTGAGATCACCCTCGAGGGCGGCGAGCAGGATCCAGGGCGAGAAGATCGTCGCCCCGATCGCCACCGCGGTCCACAGGAACAAAAAGGAGTCGTTGCCCCGCTTGGCCAGCACGTTCCACCCGGCGTGCAGCACCGCCGCCACCAGGACCAGGCTGAGACTCGCGAGGGACATCGTACAGAGTGCCGCTGGTCTCGATCGCTCAACCGAGCAAGGTGAGCGCCGCCGACAGGGCGTGCTGGGCGAGGTCCGGTCGGGTGACGCTGCGGTGCAGGCCGAGGCGAACACCGCCCCGGGCCCAGTGGGGAGCGCGGAGCAGGGGCGCGTCCCGGTCTTGGAAGGTGAGGCGATCGAGGAAGGCGAAGCCGCGGGCGCAGGCGGCGCGGTAACGGGTGGCGCGTTCGACGTCGTTCATTTGGTTGGCCAGGCGGGCGGCCGCGGCAAGGCCCTCGAGGTAGACCGCGGTGCTGGAGCCGGGGCGGATCGGATCCTCGCCCTGGATCACGCCGCCGTCGGCGCGTTGATGGTCGATTACCCGATCGGCAATCTCAAACATCACCGCCTCACCTCCACCCTCAGCGGTCAACGGCCACCAGGCGCCAAGGGCTTGGTTGATCCACGCGACCTGGGAAAAGGTGAAGCGGTAGCGGGCGCGGTGTTGGTAGAAACGCAGGGCACGCCGAACCGTCTCGGACACCGGCTCCCCGTCGGGCCAGGTGCGAGCCAGGGCTAGTAGTAGCTGGCCGGGAAAGAAGTCCTGATGGGCGTCGCGGGCGGCGGCGGGGTCCCGGTGGGTCGCGATCCGGCCGTGGTGATCGATGCGCGCCAGCAGGGTCGCCCGCAGCTCGGCGCGTAGATCGGCGTCGCGGTCCAAGGCCTGCAACGCCAGCAACAACACCGCGACCTCCGACACGGACGGTGCATAACGTTGGTTAGCGAGCCAGACCTCCCCGTGGTGACGCTCCACCCGTGCGACGCAAAGGTCCGCGGCCCGTCGTGCCGCCTGCCCCACATCCTCTCGTTCGAACGCCCCCTCGGCGCGGGCCAACACCCACGCGGCGTGGGCGGTCCAGCCGATCTCCTCCCCGCGGCCGAGGCGATTGGCGAAGGGCTGGTACCAGGTGAAGAAACTGCCGTCCGCCTGTTGGTGCTTGCACAGGTGGTCGCACCACAGGGGCGGCAGGTGCGCCAGCCAGCCGTCGAGGGAGCGCTCGGGGTGCATCACCTTCGGCAAGGTACCTTCCAGGCGGCCTTCGGTGGCAACGGTCGCGACCCAGCTGGCGCAGGCGTGGCGGTGCCAATCGGCGGGGCCCGCCTCGATGTTGGCCTTTCGGATCACGTCCCCCACCATGGCCGCGGCGTCGAGATCGAAATGACTGGCAGCCGCGGGCAGCAGCGTCGCTTGGCGCGAGCCCTCGGACACGCTGAGCGCATCCTCCCCAAGCCGAAACAGTTGCGACACGATCCCAGGTTGCCGGCGACCTAGCGCCTCTTCGTCGTGCAACAAGGAAACCACCACGGCGCTCAGCGTCCCAGTGTCGTCCCCGTCCCCGTCACCGTCAAAGCGATCGTCTTTCCACACCTCGCGACCGAGGGCAGCGAGATCCTCTTCCAGCTCACCGAGCGGTCGACCCAGGCAACCGCGCAGCCGCCCGTTGAGATAGACCGACACGAAGACTCGGTCCGCCACGACCCGCCCCAAGCCCTCCGGCGCCGCCCCGGGTTCGCCACCGTTCCCACCGGCCGTGACGCAATCCCACGCAAAACGCGCCACCGACGAGCCAAGGGCATCGTCGCGGTACCACCCGTCCCAACCCTCGGCCGGCACCCCGGTCGCCTGCCAGGCAACCCCCGGCTCGATCACCTTGGTGATCCCGTGGCGAAACAGCTCATACGACTCGTTGGGCAACAATCCAGCGTTGCTGCGGCGGGCATGATCGAATTGCTCCCAGCTGTCGGCGATACGCGGCATGCGCGGCAGGGCGCCGCCCATGAAACGCGGTCGCTCGCGGCTGCGCACCATGATCGCCCAACGATCATTGTCCAACCCACCAACCGTGCAGGCACGCAGCGGGCCGGCGAAGGTCACGGCGATGGCGCTCCGCTCGAGGATTCCCAGGGCTGTCTTGCCCTCGCTCTCGCCGAGGCGCTCGGCGGTCTGCGCGGCGGCGCGCGCCAGGTCCGCGGGGGCGCCATCGCTGGGTTCACCCACCAGATGCCAAAAGCCGTCCCGGGCGTGACGGTGCTCGTTGCGCTCCCGGTCCCGCACGCTCACCCAAACCCCGCCGCGGCTATCATGGCTGCCATCGAGGCTTGGTACCTCGGGCAGCTCGCCCGTGCGTAGCACGACCTCCATCACCCGTCGTGCCGCCTCGCTCGGATGAAGATCAGGCGCCACCGACGTGGCGGCCGCGGCCATGGGACGCAGCCGCTTGGAGGGGTTGGCGGGCCGTGGGCCTTCGATGCGCGGGATCAAATCCTCCCAGACATCGAAGACGCTCTCCACGTGGTACCCCCGCTCCCGCGCCTGTCCGAAGCCCCAGTCATAGTTGAAGCGCACCAGACAGACCGCCCCCTCGACCCAGCCCCCCGCCTCCTCCAACAGCCGGGTGGCCCGGTTCAAGGTCGTGCCGGAGCTGATGGAGTCATCCAACAGGATGATCGGCTCGTCGAAGTCCACCTCCCCTTCGATCTGCCGGCAGGTGCCATGGCCCTTGGGCTGCTCCCGGATGATGGCGCCGCGAAAGCGACCTTCGGATTGCATGACGCAGGCCTGCATCAGCGGCACGCCGGTCACCCCCAGGGTCGCGAGCTGTCGGCCCGCGAAGGTCTGCAGGCGGTAGAGCAGACAGGTCGCCGCCAGGGCCGCGCCTTCGGCCCGTAGGCTGACCCGGAGCGAGTCGACCATCCAGGGCGCGGAGGTCTTGCCGTCCCGCGCCAGGATCGGCTGGTCCGCCGAGCGGTGGGCGATCCCCCGCGCCACCACCAGGTCGAGCAGGGCGGCCCGGGCGGTCTCGTACTGGCTGGCGCGTATCAAGTCGCGGGTTGAGCAGAGCAGCCGAGCCGGTGGTGCCGAGCTCGGCCGCTCGATTTGCCGGTTACTCGTCGAAACGGATCAAGGCGCCGTACATCGCGGCGTGCACGATGTCGCGCGGCTCCCCGGTGAGGATGTCGTTGAACAACATTTTTTCGATGGAGCGCATGGCATAGAGGGTGTCGCCGACGCCGGACAGGCCGCGCAGCTGATCCTCGAGCTGGCGCGCCTCGACGGTGGTGCCGGTGATCGTACCGTTGAGCAACTCAGCGGTCAGGTTGTCGAAGGCGCCCTGGTCCGCCC
>JAUUZB010000683.1 GCA_030590185.1 Deltaproteobacteria bacterium | reverse complement strand
GGCCAGGGCGCCCGCGGCGGTGGCACCCGAGGTACGGCCGCCGCCTTGGAGGTCACCCGCAACGCCGACGGCGTGCCGGTCCTGGCGGGCGGTGCGTACGTTTCGGACTTCGAGGCCCCGACCCTGGCCTTGCAACAGGTCGACCCCACCAATCCTGCGACCTGGGTGCAGCCCGGCACCTATGGCATCGGGCTCAAGGCCGAGGTTGTCGAAGTGGACGGCGAGCCGGTGCTCGCCATGGCCAAGTTTTGCTCGGTCCAAACGGCACCGGCGCGGGAGGATTGCCTGGCCTTTCAGGAGCGGGTGCGCATCGAACGGCTGGTGACGCGACTACGATTGACGGCCGGCGCCGATGTTCGACCCGCGGCCGCGGGTGCCCTACCCGAGCCGATCTCGATTGAAACCAAAGGGACTCTCTCTCGTCTCACCCTTTGCGACTCCGCCTGCGTCGCCAAAGCCGCTGAGCTCGGCGGCGTCAGCGTCAGCCTCGATGACCTGCGCGCCGCGGTCTTCGCCAAGCTCGAGGAGGAGCACGACAAGAAGGGCCGGCTCGCCCTTCACCAACGGCGGGCGGCGATTTTCGGCGACACCAGGCCGGCGGGCTGGGCCGGGGACGGTCCGTGGTGGCTCAAATTCTCAGCGCGGCTGGTGCCGTACATCGATGGCGAGCTCGCCTTGATCGGCGTCGCCTCGATCGACCCGGGCGAGGTGAAATCCGGCCCGGCGTTGGTCGCCGCAGCCCGCGAGCGGGCGCGCGCCGAGTTGGCCAAGGCTTTCGTCGTTGTGGTGGAGAATCAGCGCACGCCAGGGGGAGAGACGATCATCACCGAGAGTGACGTGAAGCTCATCGGCTCCACCGTGGGTGCTGTGTTCCAAAAGCCCGAGGCGATGTGGTCGATGGCGGTTTGTGATCGGACTTGCCTCGAGCAAACGGCCCAGCAGAGCGGCGTGGAGCTGCGGCTTGGGGAGCTCGAGGCGGGGCCAATGCCCTAGTTGTGGCCATCTAGCTTCCCCGGGTGAGACTGGCTATGATGGGTGCCGGCACGGACTTCGGGGCTGGTTGGAGGGGGAATGTTTTCATCGAGGGCTCTAGGCCTTGGTGTTCTCATTGTGGTCGCGCCTCAGCTCGTTGCGGCTGCCAATCCGAGCGCTACCACTCTGCGCGATTTCATTTTCGACAAGCTGGAGTACGACACCGAGTACTTCCGCAACGTCTTGCGGCTCGCCAAGGCGGGCAAGCGGGACAGCCGACTCGACGCGGCCAAGTTCGAGCGCGAGGTAAAGCGCGCCAGGACGAACGTGCCGGTGTTGGGCCTCTTCGGCCGGGAAAAACCGGCCTACCTGACCGGCCAGCCCCTGAGTCTCCCCACCAAGAACGTCGCCCACCGGGTCTACACGAACCTGTTGGCGATCCTGAACATGCTACAGGCGGAGGAGGCGCAGCGTTTCGAGGCGGTGCTCGTGGCCGGTGAGTTCGTGGCCATCGAGGACCGGGAGCAGTGGGGCCGGGTGCGCGAGACCGGCGCTGACTACTACGTTCAGCTCTACCGCAAGTACTTCTACATGATGGCGGCGGCTAACTTTGCCCTGGGCAACGATGCCGAGGCGGTCCGCTGGTTCGCGCGCATCGAAGCCGACTCCGATCTCCAATCCCTGCGCCAGTCGATCACCAACGAAGCGCCGGATCCAAAACGTGCCCGCGCCGTAATGCTGGACCGCCTGCGCAGCCAACCCCTGGCGGTGATGCCCTTCGAGAACCTCGAGAAAAAGGCGGAGGTCGCCTGGTTGAGCCGCGGCCTGTCGGAGGTGATCGCGGCTGACCTGCTGCAATACACCGACCTATTCGTGCTCGAGCGTGGCCAGCTCGACAAGGTGATCACCGAGATGGCGTTGAGTGATCTCGGGGTCACCAGCACGGAGCGCGCCGCGGAGATCGGTCAGATGCTCGACGCCAAGAGCCTGGTGGTCGGCGGCTATCGCGTCGCCGGCGATCAGGTCGAGGTGACCCTGCGGTTGATCAGCGTCGAGGACAATCAGGCGCTCGCCGCAGCCCAGGGCAGCGTGCCGATGGCGAACCTCTTTGGCGAGACCCGCGGCTTGCTACTGCAGCTCTTCGCCAAGATTGGTTGGCTCGATGAAGACAGCTCCCAGGATCTCATGCAGGCCAGGGCACCGCGGGCGGAGACCATGCGCGATCTGGTGCGCGCCCGTTCGCTCAAGACGACCGATTCTGACCAGGCGCGCGAGATGTATGAGCGCGCCATGCGGGAGAACCCCAGCTACGCGCGGCTGTTCGATGATCTCGCCGCGGATTTCGCCGACGTCACCTCGAGCGTCGCCATCATGCCCTTCATCAACACGACCCAGGACCCGGCCGATGACTGGATGGTGCGCGGCGTCGAAGATGGCTTGGCGACGGATTTGCCCAAGATGCGCTTCACCGTGGTGGAGCGGCTTCACCTCGAGTCGTTGATCAAGGAGCACGTGGCCAGGCAGGTGGTGGATTTGGAAGCCGCCTGCGAGCTCGGTGGCTACGCCGGCGCCGACTTCATCGTCATGGGGAGCTTCATGCGCCAAGGACTGCACCTGCGCATCGATGCACGCTTCGTCGAGGTGAAGACAGGCATCGTCAACATGGCGACCACGGTGGAGAATCGCAAAGGCGACTATATGGGCCTGCTCACCAGCCTCTCTGAAGAGCTCGCCCGCCTGCTCAATGAGAAGCTGTCGGAGGAGACCATCGCTAGCCTCGCAGGCAAGAGTATGCGCCAGGATGAGTTCGAAAAACTCGCGCGACAGGAGCTCGCCAAGGATAGCTTGGCCGAATCGGTGCGTCTCGACGAGACGGCCGTGGTGGCGCCGGCCAGGGAGATCGACTTTCTCTATTGGGCGGCGGTGGCCGGGGTGGCCGCCGGCAGCGTGATGACGGTTGTCGGGTTGGCGGTCGCTGATCGTCACGGGGACAACGCCGCTTACAACTACGCCCTGGCGGCGGTGTCGAGCCTGCCGGCTGACCAGCAGCGCTACCTGGAGCTACGCGACGGGGAGAGCACGGCGGCGCTGACCGCCCAGGTGTTCGGATACGCTGGGCTCGGGGTGGCGACCCTGGCGCTGGCCTACCTGATCTTTGACCAGCTTTTTGGCGAGCCCGAGGTGGGCGCCGAGGGCTCGGTGAGCGGTCCCACCATCGAGGCGACCCTCGGCATCACCACGAACAACGGCATCGGGTTGGGTTTGAAAGCCCGCTTTTGAGCCCCCAACCCTAGAGAGCTCATCCGAGTCCTTTGAAACGGAGTCCATCATGAACGAGCAATTTCGACGATTGGGACTGGCAGCGGTGATACTCGCGCTCGCTGGCTGCGGCGGGCAGTACGCGGGAGCCATCGAAGATGGCCAGATCGATGTGGTCAGCGGTCTCGACAGCTTGGTGACCATGAGCGATGAGCCGGCGGGGGAGAATTGTGCCGACGGAGGCAGTCGCATCGAAGCCGGTCAGGATCTCAACGGTGACGGCGTTCTCGGCGCGGACGAGGTCCAGAGTGTCTCCTATGCCTGTCATGGGGTAGGTGGCCCCGGCGAACCCGGCAGCGAGGGAATCCACTGTTGGGACCTCGACGCCAACGGCGCGTGTGATCTCGGCAGCGAGGATGTCGATTCGAGCGGCGGGTGCGATGTTCTAGCTTGCGGCGGGGTTCAGGGACCGGCGGGAGTGGACGGTGTAAACGGGACCCCGGGCACGGACGGAACAGACGGGTCCCCGGGCGTCGACGGGACCACCGGCGCCCCAGGCGCCGATGGGACCAACGGGTCCCCAGGCGCCGATGGGACCAACGGTACGGATGGCGCCTCGGGCGTCGACGGCGTCGACGGGATCAACGGCATCGATGGCATCAATTGCTGGGACCT
>JAUUZB010000859.1 GCA_030590185.1 Deltaproteobacteria bacterium | reverse complement strand
GATCGTCGAGGTCGGGGTTTTTCTCGGTGCCGTTGACCGCTTTGTTGGCGTTGGCCGAGGTGCGCAGGGAGGCGATGTCGTTGTTCTGGGCGGCGGCCCCGATGCCCTCGAGGTGCTGCATCTGCCGGAGCCTGTTGGCGACGACTTCTTTTTGGCCCTCGACCGCCGGTTCGTCGACCGGATCCGCTGCCTCGAGACGCTCGAGCTCGGTACGCGCGGCGGTGTGCGCGATACGCGCCTCGTCCAGGGCGGTCTGGGTCGCGTCCGGGCTGTGTCTCGCCTTGATGATGTCGAGGGTGCGTTGCCCGTCGCGGTATTCCTGCACCAGTTGCGTATATCGCGCCCGATCCGGTGCCGGCCATTCGGCTTGGTCCTCCGGCAGACCGCGCTTTTTGGTGTCGGCCTCGAACGCGTTGAAGGCGGCCTTGGCCCGATCGCTCTCCGTTTTGGCCTGGGTGACCTCGGCGTCGGACGGGCGATCCGTGCCCGACGGCATCTGCCCCTCGGCGGTACGCACCCGCTGTTCGGCCAATAACAACTCCCGTTGCTTGTCAAAGCGACCCGGAGCGTTCTCCGGCAGCGCCGCGAGCTCACCGGAGAGCCGGTCGCGGTCGGCGCGGGACTCGGTGAGCTCGTTTTCCCGCAGCACCACCTGGAGTTCCTGGCGTGCCTGGTCCGCCTGGGTGCGCAGCTCACCGCGCTTGGTCGGGTCGGCCTCGCCAAAGTAGGCCAGCTCCGATGTCTCTGCCTTGTCCCGGGCCTTGGTCACCGCGTCGGCACCAAAGGGTTGGCCATCGCCGTAGAGCGTGTGCGTCCGGTCGAGGGCGGAGCGGTAGGTGGCGGTGTCGAGGTTGACGTGGAACCGGCCGCGCTCCTGCGCCTGTTGGGAGCTGCGCAGGTTCGCTTCGAGGTTGCGGCGGGCATCGCGGGCCGCGAGGGATGCCTCGTCGATGCTCGAGAATTTTACCTTGTGAGCATCGAGGGCCGTCTGGGCATCGTCGACCCGTTGGGCCAGCATGTCCGTGGGCAGCTGGCCGATCAGGGCGTCCCGCTCACGAATCAGCCGGGAGCGGTCGGCGGCGTTCTCCGAAGCGGCGATCTTCTCGTCGAGCTCGTTGATCTGCTCGTTGACGTGGTCCTGGTAACCCTCGTGATGGGAGCGCGCCAGGGAGAGCTGGCGGTCGAGGGCTTGCACCGTCATCAGGGCGCCGCGTTCCTGTTGGCGGGCATCGACGGCCCCAAAAGCGTTGTCCCGGGTGGTCTTGGCCACGTTGACCTTAGCCTTGGCCGCGTCGATGGTAGCCTGAACCGGCGGCTGTGCGGCCTGGGCGGTCTGCAGCTCGGTTTCTGCCGCGCTCAACTCTTGCTGGGCGCCCTGGAGTCGGCGCTCGAGCTCGGCATCCGAGGCGCTGCCGGTGGTGGTGCCCAGGTCCCGGGCGATGCGGGCGTGGGAGGCGCGCAGGGTGATCAACGCCTTGAGCTTCTCCGGGTCGTTACGGATCTCGCCCATCTCGCGCTCGAAGTTGACCTGGGCCACGCGCAGGTCCGGCTCGAGGCCGTTGGCCTGGGCGAGCAGCGCAGCCTTCTCTGGATCGGTCTTGGTGGCCGCCAGGTTCCGCAGGCGCTGCTGCTCGGCTTGGATCATCCCCAACCGACCCGCCGGTCCGCCGTTGTACGCGCGTTGGTCCTTGAGCTCGCGAAGCTCGCTGGCGAGGCTGGCGTTGCCTGGGATCGGCGGGTCCGTGGTCAGATCGCCATTTTCGACCCTGGCGAGATCCGCCTCGCTGAAATACCGCCGGCCCTCGAGCCCGAGCCGCTTCAGGTGCTCCTGCGTCCCTGGCTTGCGCAGCAACCCATTCAGCGCTTCGTCATTCTCCTTCATCTTGTCGAGGTCATGCCCCCCGACGTCGCCCGCCTCTTTCTTGTCGAGCTCGTCGCCGAGCCTTTTGGCGGTGTTCATGACCTCCTTGCTGAATTCCAACATCGCCTTGATGCGCTTGAACTTGTTGCGCATCTCCTGGAGCGCGATGGCGAGGTCGTGACCGGCGAGCTCCGTCTCGAGGTTGGCCAGGCGTAGCTTGCGCATCGCCTTTTTCCACAGGAGCATGTCCTCCTGGCTCTTGATCAGAAAGACCGAGAAGAACCCGTCCCAGTTGAAGTGCATGCCGTCAAAGGAGGTGTCGGCGTTCAGTCCGCCGCCGGCGTTGAACGAGCTGTTGGCGCGGTTGGTGACCGAGCCGCCGCCGCCGCGGGTGCTCATCGCCGCCTGCGACATGGCGAGCCCCGCCGCCCCCGGTCGAGCCATGGGGGTGCCCGGCGCTCCCGGGGTCGTGCCCGGTGCCCCTGGCATGGTGCCCGGCCCCGTACGCGCGCCAGGCCCGGCTTTGTCGCCAGTCATCCCGGCCGTCCCGCGACTCAAACCCGGCTGAGCCCCGGCCTGCTTGGCGCCCGGCTGAGCCCCGGCCTGCTTAGTGCCCGGTTGAGCCCCGGCCTGTTTGGCCCCGGGTTGCCCTGGTGCTCCGGCGTTGGCCTTCTCGCCGGTCAACCCGGCCGTGCCCCGGCTCAACCCCGGTTGCGCGCCGGCCTGCTTGGCCCCGGGTTGTCCAGGGGCCTGCTTCTGCCCAGGCACCTGTTGCTGCCCGGGCTGGCCACGCACCGATTGCTGCCCCGGCTGCGCCTTCTGCCCAGGCACACCCTTTTGCCCAGCCAACTGCTGCCCGACCTGTTGCTGCCCGGCTTGTTTTTGCCCAGCCAACTTCTGCCCGGCCTGCTGCTGCGCGAGCGGCTGCCCGGGCGCCTGCTTCTGCCCAGGCACCTGTTTGCCGGGCTGCTGTTTCGCAGCCTGCCCGTCCTTGTTGGGCTTGGACGGCGGCTGCTTCTTGAGCCCCTTGGCGTAGGCCTCCACGTCCACCGGCTCGCCATCCACCTCGACACATTCGAGGATCGACCCGAGGATCTTCTTGGCCTGCTCCGGTGTGGTCGCCTTGGCCGTGGTGGGTGGCAATTTTGGCCCAGCGTCCGGATCGCTGGCGATCGACTTGCGCGCCTCGGCGGTCAGGCCATCCTTGGCCGACTTGACCCCCTTGGCACCGGTGGTCTTGGCCGCCTTGGCCTGGAGCTGCGCTTTCTTCGAGCTGACGCTCTCCTTGGCCTGCTCCCCCTCAAAGGCTTGCTTGGTTTGGCTGACCTGCGCTTTGTGGGCCTTTTTGGCCACCTGACGCTTGACGATGTTGGTGAGCTGAACGTCCGATAGATCTCGCCCGACCCGCTTTTTGGCGATCTTCTTGAGCCGCGCGAGCTCCTCTTGGCCCTTGTCGACTTTCGGTTGAGCGGGTGCGTCGGCGCGTGAAACCGCGCCGGCGCCAGGACTGCTAACGGT
>JAUUZB010000096.1 GCA_030590185.1 Deltaproteobacteria bacterium | reverse complement strand
CTTGACCTTCGCGCGCCAGCGCGGCCACCGAGTGATCGGCATCGACAGCCTGGGCCGCGGCCCGGCGGGCACTTCCCTGGGGGCCCGGGACCAGTACGCCGCCCGCCGCATCGAGCGCGAGCGACGTCAGCACCCGGACAACCTGGTCATGGTGCTCATCGGCGAGCTGCACGTGGCCCCATCCCACCTGCCGGCCCAAGTCGAGGCGGCCTGTGCGGACGGGGACGGCCCCGAGCTGCGCTCCCTGGTCATCTATCAGAACTGTGAGGAGATCTACTGGCAGCTCGAGGCCCGGGGCCGCGAGTACGACACCGATCTCGTCCAAATCTCCGCCCGCGAGTACTGCCTCACCGCCACTCCGCCGGTGGTGTGCCAGCAGTCCTTCCTGAATTGGCTCGGGGCCGAGGATGGTGGGCTCGATTGGGAAACCCCGCAGGAGAGCTTCAAAGAGTGCGTGCGCCTGATCGGCGCCTTCTTCGACCTACCCCTCGGTGAAGCGGTCGACGAGGTGGAGGTGGCGAGCGTCGTCGACCTCTCCTTCTTGCAGCGCCTCAAGCGCCGCGGTGATTTCTCGGCGGGCGACATCAAAAAAATTCGCGCCCAGATCCTGAGCTCCGAGAGCTATTACATCCCGCGAGCCAAAACGGTTTACCTCGGCAACCTCTCCCTGAACCACGCCGCCGAGGAGGCCACCCACTTCGTGCGCCACGTGTGCAGCGGCTCCGAGGGGCCAGGTCTATTGGTCGACGCCTTTTACTGGCGCGCCCTCGAGGAAGCGATCGGTTTCCTCGGTTCCAAGGTGATCAACCACAAACGCAAGTGCGCACACCTCGGGCACTTCAAGCGCGTCGCTCGCAGCAAGGCGGCCACCGACTTCGAGAGGTCCCTGGCGCGACTGGTGCTCAAGCACGCCCGGCTACAGTCCGGCAAGCGCGTCCGCCGCCCCTCCGAGATCTACGAATGCCCCGCGGAGATGTTCAACGCCATCACCCACGTCCTCGGCTATCAGCTCGGCGATCGGCTCTACTACGCGCTGGTGCGGGGCGAGATGGAAAAGAAAGAGATCCGTCCCCTCTTCTTCGAGAACTTCGAGGGCGAGGGAGATGCCATCGCCACCTATCTCTACCTCACCGCCCGGACCCAGGGAGTGGAGCTACCCGAGCGCATGTAGGCTCCGGTTGGAGCCCACCTCGGCCGGCCTTGCTTCGCACTCCAGGCCCGGGCAAGATGCTTGATGCCGGCTGACCCGCTGGGGATAGCCACGGCCGACGGAGAATCCAAGGGCATGACCGACATCACTGACAATACTGCGGGTGTCATCGGGCGCGGCCTCTTCATCAAGGGCGAGCTGCACGGTGAAGAGGACCTCATCATCGAGGGCCGGGTAGAGGGCGAGATCACCCTCAAGAAGCATCTGGTGATCGAGAGCACCGGCGTCATCCTGGCCGACATCCAAACCGAAAACATCACCATCAAGGGTGAGATGCGCGGCAACATGACCGCCACCGAGAAGGTCGAAATTCAAGCCGGCGCACGGGTCGTTGGCGACATCACTGCCCCCCGGGTGGTGATCGATGATGGCGCCCACTTCAAGGGCCACATCAACATGCCGTCGAGATAGCCGGCCGCACAGCCGGTTTCGACTTTTTGGGTTTTTGGGGGAGGCTCCCTAGGAGCCCAGCGCGGTCTCGATGTATTCCGCCAGCAGGCGCATGTCGGAGATGCCGATATCCATCAGGCGCACCCCGATGCCGTGACCCATGCGCGCCGCTTTGTCTGGCTCGTTCTTGGTAGACCAGACCACGAAGCCCTTGCAGTGGATCACCCTTGGCGCCACCGGCAGGCTGAATTCGAGATCCACCTCCGCGCCGAAGGAGATCGGATCCTCCATGTAGATGAAGATACCGCCGAGGCTGATGTTGCCGATACGCTCGGTATTCGTGGTTTGGCCCCCGGGCACACGCATCTTGACGCTGATGCTGGCCTGAACCCGGGGTTGAGCGCGGCGGCTGTCGGAGGTCATGGACTCTTCAGTTGTTGATCGCGTTCAGGACGCCGAGCGATTCGGCGCCTTAGAAAAATCCTGCCACGACTTGGGCGCCGGGACAATATCTTTGTCTCTTTGCCCACCGGTCGCGGCTCCCCGCGGCGCGAGAAATTTGCACGAGCGAGCTGGATCTCGGGCTGTTGGCCGATCCGCGACTCACGAGCGCATCGTCTCCTCGAGGAGGATCATGCGCAGGTACTTGCCGCGTCGGACCCAGGTCTTCGGATCCGGATAGTCCGATTCCGGTTGGGGATCCCCCGCCTTGAGCCCAAAGGCGCCGGTGGCGATGGCCAGATCCGCGATGCTGTCGTCGAGGGTCTCACCGGAACGATGGGAGACCACGAACTGCATGCCGTTCTCGCGGGCATAACGCATGACGTCGAGGGTGCCCCCCACCGAGCCGTTCTGATTGACCTTGATCAGGACCGCGTGGGCGGAGCCGTTGTTCACCCCGCGCCGCAGACGGCGCATCTGCGTCACGAACAGATCGTCGCCGATGGTCAGCACGCCCCGCTCTTTCATGGCCGCGGAGAGCTTGCCCCAGCCGTCCCAGTCGTCTTCGTCCAGGCCGTCCTCAATCGACAGCAGCCGGTCACCGAGACGATCGGCGAGCTCGCAGAGAAAGGCGATCATCTGGCCGCTGTCGAGGGTTGCCCCCTGGAGCCGGTACTTTCGTGTATCGCGGTCGTAGAGGCTGCCGGCGGCCACATCGAGGGCGATCTTGACCTCGACGCCGGGGATGTAGCCGGAACGTTCGATCGCCTCGAGCACGTGGGTGATGGCGGTCCCCACCTCGCCGAGGCCAGCGACGGTGAAGCCTGCCTCGTCCCCGCGGCTGACCCGATCGGCGCCGTATTGACGTTCCAGGAGTTCCTGCAGGGTCGCGTCGATGCGCTCGGCCATGGCCATGGCGTCGCGGTAGTTCGAGGCGCTCACCGGCACCACCATGATCTCCTGAATGTCGACACGGTCCCGGCCGAGCTCCTCGCCCTCCTTGAGGGCATGCAGGCCGCCGTTGAAGACGTTCATGAAGAAGTTGACCCCATCGCTCGAGGCCAGGCCCGGTTCGTAGCGACGCAGGTATTCGCACAGCGTCAGGTTGCGCAGGGCGGCGGCCAGCTGCCACAGGGCCCGGGAGACCGGCACCACAGCGTTGGCACCGAGCGCCTGATAATTCTCGCCCGCTTCCTCCACCACCTGTCTCTCGATCTCGCGCAGGGATTCGTGACGCCGCAAATCCGCGTCACTGGCCCGAATCAACGGCAAGATGATCTTCTCGATGTTCGCGATCGCCTCGGCCACCGGGACCGTCTGGGCTTCGTCTCCGCCGGTGGAGGCACCCGCCGGCACGTCGCCTACACCCTCGGCGTCACCGAGGCGCAGGGTGACCCGCACGGTTGGACGACCCCTCGAGTCCTTGATCTCCTCGACGTCAGCGGCGAGCCCGCCGGCTCGGGAAAGTCGGTTGGATCTGGTGCCCCCCTGGGACTGTTTCGGTCGCGTCATGTGTTGCCCTCACGGATCTCGGTGGCCATCGGCCTGTCTGTCGGCCCCCGACCCCCCATTGAGGTCGGCAATCTCGACGTGTTGAGTCATTCCCCCTTGGGCCCGTCCGGCCCTCGGCTCGGTGGTGGCGTCTCTGCGCTCGGTGGTTCCGGCGGGGGCGCGGGATTCGGCTTGGCCGGGGCCGACGTACCGGCCTCGGGTCCAGGCCCAACCTTCGCTTCCGGATCACCCTTGGCGTCATCGGGTACAGCCGGCTCGGCCGGCGTGCCCGACTCCCCACTCCCCGGCTCGACCTTCGAGCCCGGCGCCGTTGCCGCCCCGCCCTCGGCTGGCGCGGCACTTTCAACAGGCGCACCACCCTCGGCTGGCGCGCCACCTTCAACGGGCGTTCCATCCTCGGCTGGCGCGCCACCTTCAGCGGGCGTTCCATCCTCGGCTGGCACACCGCCTTCCACAGGCACTCCACTCTCAGCTGGCGCCTCGGGCCGCGGGTTGTTTTCATCAAAGGAGGCCTCTTCGAGGGCGCGCAGCTCTTCGTCGGCCATGGTGGAGACATCCGGCTGATCCGTTCCCTCCGACTTCTCCTCCTCGACCTGCGCCTCGGTTGGCGCCACTACCCGCTCCTCCTCCACTTTACCGCTGCCCCGCTTCGGGAAGCCGGAGACGCTCTCGGTGTCCCCGGGCCGGCGCCGCTCGGTGGTGTGCCCCATGGCCTGGAGCAAATAGTCCATCACGGTGCCGACCGCCCGACCGTAACGGTCGCGGAAGAACTTGCCGAGGTTTGGGTCATCCGTGGCACCAAGCGCGATCAGCCTGAGGTAGAGCTCCTCCGCCTGGGGAAGCTGTCCCTCCAGCACCCGTTTACGCGCCAACTCGCTGTCGGCACGACTCCACTGCGCGACCGCCGCCGAGACCCCCTTGCGCAGCTCGGCCGAGACCAACCCACCGGCCTCGGCCACCAGCTCGGGCATCTCCTTGACCTCCATCGGGTCGGCCGCCACCAGCATTTTCGGGTGTTGCACCTCGGCGTTGGCACTGTCGCTCGACTCGAGAGAGACCTCGAGCTGCCGCGGCTCGCCCTCGGCGCCGACCACCGCCACGCTACCCATGAATTTGATCTTCCGGGTGACCGTCGTGATCTCGAAGGTGACCACCTCGTCGGGCGGGAACGGCCCCTTGGCCGGGCGGGTCTTCTTGATCCGCTCTACCTTGCGAACCTCCTTCATGCGCTTGACCGGAACCGTCACTTCGACATCTTCGACCCAGGTTTGGCAGCCCCGGGGTTTGCCCGGTCGCGGCGCACAATCCCGGCGCTCCTGTTTCTCGATGCGGGTCTCGTACTCGGTCACCTCTTCCTCGACGGTGTAGGGTCGCTCCTCGTAGTACACCTCCACGGTCTCGACGCCGGATCCAGGCAAGGCCTTGGCGGCCTGGGAGGTCTCCTTCTCATCGACCACGCTCAGATCGGTGAGCTCGATCACCACGCCGAGGGGCCGAGTGCCTTCGCCGCACCGTTGGCGCAGGGCATCGAGCTCCGCGATGGCGGCGCGCTCGATGATGGCGGCGACCTCCCCACCGGGAGCGCCGGAGACCTCGATCGTCACCGCCGGTTGGGCGAAACAGATCGGCTCGGTGAACTCATCCCAAAGCGCGGAAACACGGGCGCTCTCGACCTCGGTACCGATACGCTTGGCCATGGCGAGCTGCATCGCGGCGCTGCCGGGCAGCTTGCCCTCGGTGAGCTGCCCCGCCAGTGACCCGTAATGCTCCGCCGCCTTGGCCTTCACCTCGGCGGCCCATTTGGTCCGCGACTCACTCGGCGAAGCGCGCGCCACTTGATCGGCGAGCTCCACCGCCAGCAGGAAGAGGCCGGCCTCACTCCATTGCTGCACCTTGTCCTCGGCGCGGCGCGACGCCCGGGAGATCGCCTCATCGATATCGCCCGCCAACTCAACCTCGTCGAGATCGAGGGGCATGCGTCGGGCCCGCATGCCGTCGGCCAGGGCAGCGGCGTATTCGCCCTTTTGCAGCTTCTGCCTGGCGTCCACCAGGACCGCGCGCACCGCCTCCCGGCGGGCATCGCGGATACCCTCCTCCGCTGAGCTGTTGCCCGGGGAGACCCGCAGCGCCTTCTGGAAGGCCGCGATCGCCTCCTGGTATTTGCCCTTGGCCGCCAGGTCGTCGCCGCGGCTGATGTGCTGGGCCGCGGCGCAGCCCACCAACCAAACCGCGGCCAACAACGCTGCCCAGCGGACCCCTCGGCCGCGCGAGCCACGCCTCGTCTGCTCCCCATGGCTCCGAAGCCACATGACAATCGCTCCTAGTATTCGTGAACCGTAAGCTGCGTCAGGGTAACGAACCGATCGCCGCCCACGTCGAGGTGCACCAGATGGATCTCGTCGGTGACATCGCTGATCGCACCGCCCTGGTCTCGACGCTCGGCGCGCTGGATGACCAGCTCCGGCCGCCCGTCGCCCTGTAAATCCATCGCCGCCACCAAGCGCGCCGCCGGCGGCACCGCCCCACCCTCGCCTGCACCGAAGCTCTGAGCGCGCCAGCTCCCGTTACCGTTGACGCGCCAACGTACCTGAACGCCGCCCGGTCGCGACTCGACCACGAGCTGGCTGCCCTCCCCGAGGTTGTAGATGCGGGCGACCGCGTCCCCCTTGGGCGCCTCGCCGAGCGCCTCCTCGAGCAAGCGTTGGCGCATCTGGGCCGGCACCACCGCCTCGCGCAGGAAGACGTCGAGCGGCCGGGACAGGAACACCACCGGCGTGCCGGCGAGCTTCTCGACCAATTGCGTCCAATCGACGTCGTAGCAGAACTTGGCGCCGGACTCGTGGCAGAAGGTCCGCAGGGGATTGTCCGGGATCTCCTGTTGGCTGTGGCGGGCGATCGCCTGGAGGTCGGTGACCTGGGTGACCCCGAGGGCCTGACCGCTGCGGTTGTACGCGAACCAAGAGCGGGCCTCCGGCTCCTGGGTGCTGGCCACGGTCACCCTGGTGCGACCGGAGTAGCGGGCCAGGCCGGAGATCAGATCGGCGCGGGCCAGACCGAACTCCACCCGCTCGATGGCCACGGCGATCTCCAACTCCGAGATCAACTCGAGATCGCCGCAGGCGACCGAGAGCACGCGGGGCGGATCCGCCATGGGCCTGAGCTCACAACGTTTGCCCTCGCGCCAGAGCAGGAACACCTCCTGACCGGCCGCCAGGGCCGGCGCGCCGCTCCCGGCCGGGATCGGACGTAGGTAGCGATAATGGCCCAGCACCCGATCGCGTTGATAGGGCGTGCAGCCGATGGCGTTGCCGAGCCGCGAGATGTGTCCGAGCGCCTCGATGCCGCAGCCGGTTTGGGCCGCGGCCATGGGCGCCCAGGTGGAGAGGAAGTTCGCGATGCGCAGCACGTCGAGATCATCGAAGGCCTGCGCATCGTCGTGCAGCATATTCACCACCTGCTGCGCCACCTCCTGCGCCATCGCCGGGGTGAGACAACGCAGCTTGCCCACGTCTTCGACCAAGCCGCGCAGCAACAGGGAGCGGTGAGAGCCCAGGCCGGAGATCACCTGATCGAGCGCCAGGGCCTCCTCGCAGGGGTCACGCTCCCGAGTGAAGCGCAGGAGAGCCAGCACCGGGTGGGCCTCGCCGATATCGGCGGACATCTTGATTTGCTCGCAGAGGGTCAGGCTCAACAGGCCGTCGTCGGCAGCGGCGATCAGCGCCTTTTGGCCGCGGCGGTCCTCCTCGGCGCCCACCACGGCTGCGGCGAACACCTGTCGCAGGACGTCGATGTTGCGCTTGAGGTCGAAGTCGGCCTCGGGCAACTTCCGGGTCGCGGTGCCGGCGAGCAACGCCGCGCAGGGACCCTCGTCGCGGGCGGTGGCCTTGAGATCGACCACCGTGCGCTGCCGCTCGGCGAGCAGATCATACTCCAGATAAAAGAACACCCCGACCCCGAGCAGGGTGCCGACCGAAGCGGCGAGCAGGAGTGTCCAAACCAGGCGAGCCAGCATTGTAATTCCAAATAGTCCGGGGGGATTAAACCCCAAACCCAGGGTTAGGGACAATGCCGATCACCTAGGCCATGGCTTCTCGAAATGACCCCATGGGGCCAAGGACTCGTTCTACGCCTCGGCCTCGAGCCAACGCTCGCAATCGATGGCCGCCATGCAGCCGCTGCCCGCGGCGGTGATCGCCTGGCGATAAGTGCGATCCTGGACGTCACCGCAGGCAAAGACCCCGTCGACGTTGGTGTAGGTCGAATCGGGTTTGGTCACCAGGTAGCGGGTCTCGTCCATGTCGAGCTGCCCCTCGAAGACCTTGGTGTTGGGAGTGTGGCCGATGGCCACAAACACACCAGCGCACTCGATCTCACGAATCTCGTCGGTCTCCCGGTGGCGCAGCTTGATGCCGCTGACGACCTCCTTGCCGAGGATCTCCTCCGGCACGTACGGCGTCAGCAGCTCGATCTTTTCGTTATCCCGGGCCCGTTGCTCCATGATCCGCGAGGCGCGGAACTCGTTGCGCCGGTGCACCAGGTAGACCTTGCTGGCGAAGCGCGTCAGGAACTGCGCCTCCTCCATGGCGGAGTCGCCGCCGCCCACCACCACCAGCGGTTTGTCCCGGAACAGCGGCAGGGCGCCGTCGCAGGTGGCGCAAGCTGAGACACCGAGATTCTGCAAGCGCTTCTCGCTGTCCAGGCCAATCCAACGGGCCGAGGCGCCGGTGGCGACGATCACCGCCCGGGCCAGGTGCTCCTTACCGTCGGAGACGACCTTGAAGGGCCGCTGGCTGAAATCCACCGACTCCACATCCTGGGTGACGATCCGGGTCCCGAAGCCCTCCGATTGTTCCCGCAGGTTCGCCATCAGATCCGGCCCTGATATCCCCTTGGGGAAGCCGGGGAAATTCTCCACCTCGGTGGTGATCATCAACTGCCCACCGGGCACTCCACCCGCGAAAAAACCCGCAAACATCCGGGGGGTGAGATCGGCCCGGGCGGCGGAGATGCCGGCCGTGTGGCCCGCGGGCCCGG